>DZCT01000064.1 GCA_022736535.1 Desulfatirhabdium butyrativorans
TAAGGTGAGAGGTGAGAGGTGAGAGGTGAGAGACAAACCCCTGACCTCGAACCCCGAACCCCGAACCCTTTTTTTAAAGGTGAGAGGTAAGAGGTGAGAGGTGAAAGACAAACCCCTGACCTCGAACCCCGCACCCCGAACCCTTTTTTAAGGTGAGAGATGACTGAGACATTGCATCAAAACTGGAAAGCGATTCGGGAAGAAGCTGAGGCGCGGCGGAATGCGTTCAGAGAAGCCGCTGTTCCCAAAATTCATATCGGTATGGCAACCTGCGGCATTGCTTCCGGCGCGATGGAGACCAAAAAAGCTTTTGAGGACGCGCTTGCCGAACAAAATATCGAAGCCCGTATTCACACGGTCGGGTGCGTGGGGCATTGCTACGCCGAGCCGGTGGTTATCATTGATCATCCCGCGTCCGGGTTTCCGCCCATTTTCTACCATCAGGTAACGCCCGGAAAAGCGAAAATGCTGACCCATCTCTTTCTGAAAGAAGGAGACCCCCGGTTTGAGCATGTTTACGGCGCAACAGAAGTCAACGAACTGATTCCGTCTGTCATGGAATTTCCCCGTTTTAATCAGGAAAAACGGATGATTATGGAAAAATGCGGGCGCATTGATCCCCAAGACATTTATGAATACATTGCCGATGGCGGATATGAATCGCTCGTAAAATCGCTTGAAATGCCGCCGGAGGAAGTCGTTGCCGAGATACAGAAATCCGGGCTGCGGGGGCGGGGCGGCGCCGGCTTTCCCACCGGCAGAAAATGGGATCTGGCAAGGCGCGCTCAGGGACAGAATAAAATCGTCATCTGCAATGCGGACGAAGGCGATCCGGGCGCATACATGGACCGGACAATTCTGGAGAGCAATCCGCATCAGATATTGGAAGGACTGATGATCTGCGCTTATGCTGTGGGCGCTCGGGAGGCTTTGATATATGTGCGGGCAGAATATCCTCTTGCGGTAAAAATTATCACAAAGGCGATTGAGCAGGCAAAAGCCCTTAAATTAGCAGGCAAAAGCATTCTGGGAACCGGCTTTGATCTCGACATTATCGTGTTTCAGGGTTCCGGCGCGTTTGTCTGCGGAGAAGAGACCGCGCTGATTCAGTCCATTGAAGGACAGAGAGGAATGCCCCTGCATCGCCCGCCGTATCCGGTTGAAAAAGGACTCGGAGGAGAGCCGACGGTTATCAACAATGTGAAAACACTGTCCTCTGTTCCGCCTATTCTGCAACACGGCGCGGACTGGTACAGAAGCATCGGCTCGGAACACAGCCCCGGCACAGCGATTTTTTCGGTGGTCGGCGATGTGGTTCATCCGGGCTTGGTGGAAATTCCTATGGGCGTTTCGCTGCGAACCCTTATTTTCGATATATGCGGCGGCATTCCGAATAAAAAGAAATTCAAAGCAGTTCAGATCGGGGGACCTTCGGGCGGATGTCTTCCGGAAGATTTTTTGGACACGCCCATTGATTTTGACTCGCTCACAGCCGCAGGCGCGATGATGGGATCCGGCGGCATGGTCGTGATGAATGAAGACGCCTGCATGGTGAATGTCTCCCGCTATTTCCTTGAGTTCACGCAAAAAGAATCCTGCGGGAAATGCACATTTTGCAGAATCGGCACCTGTCATCTGCTCGGCATATTGGATCGTCTCACAAAAGGAGAAGGCAGAGAAGGCGATCTGGAAGAACTTGAGTCATTGAGTGAAGACATCAAAAACGGCTCTCTCTGCGGACTGGGCAAAACCGCGCCGAATCCGGTACTCACTTCTCTCCGCTATTTCCGGGACGAATACGAAGCGCATGTCAGAGAGAAAAAATGTCCGGGCAAGATGTGCCGCCCTCTGACCGCGTTTTACATTGATTTGGAGAAATGCGCGCGAGGCTGCGACGCCTGTGTGGGATGCTGTCCGGTGGATGCGGTGTTCACCACCCGGAATCGGAAAAAAGGTATAGATCAGAGTCTTTGCGTCAAATGCGGCGAGTGCATGGCAGCCTGTCCGCCCCAGTACGATGCGGTGCGGAAAGTCTCGCCGCCGGAACTCGCGCCCTTTATTGAACGTCCCGCAACAAAGGAAAGTCATCCGTAGGGACACGGCGGCGGTATAAGTTTCTCGCAAAGACGCTAAGTTCGCAAAGAACAGGCTTCCCCCGGCTGTCATTCTGAGCGCAGCGAAGAATCTCTCTCCGATGCTGAGACCCTTCGCTACGCTCAGGGTGACAGGGATAAGAAATCTTTGCGCTCTTTGCGAGAAATTGCTGACGCTTATTCCCGTAAAGTCTATTCTTGAGGACAATATAACAATGATGCTCAACGTCGTGATAGACGATAAAAAAATTGAAGTCGAAGAAGGAAAAAATCTCCTTCAGGCATGTCTTGACAATGACATTTATATTCCGAATCTGTGCTATGTCAAAGATATGACGCATCCGCAGGCTTCATGCAGACTCTGCTTTGTAGAAATTGAAGGCGAAAAAAAACCGGTTCCCTCGTGTTCCGTGACTGTCCGGGAAGGCATGAAGGTCCGGACAGACACGCCGTCCGTAAGACGATTGCAGCGCAGCGCGTTTCATCTGCTGCTGTCGAGACATGATGTGGAATGCAAAATCTGTCCTGCCAATAAAAAATGCGAATTGCAGAAAATCGCCAAATTTCTCAAAGTCGGTCTCAAGTCCAAGTATCCGCTTCTGTTGCCGAAATCCGTATCAGAAACCGGGAGACAGGAGACAGATGAAAGTCATCCGGTTTTGAATTACTATCCGAACCGATGTGTGCTGTGCGGCAAATGTATTCATGTCTGTCGGAACACACACGGCATAGCGCTTCTGACATTTTCCAAACGGGGGATTGACACGGTTATCAGCTTTTACGGAGAAGAAGATGTGTCAAGGCTTCCCGGGGAGAAATGTCTTGCCTGTGTGAATATCTGTCCGGTGAGCGCGATTACGCTGAAATCTTTGTCGTAAAGGGGTAGCAACGGCACTGCACGGTGGACACGCTTCGCTTTCTCCGCCCTGCGGGATACTACGGAATCCGCTCAGAATGACAGCGGCAAATTCCGGAGCGTCAAAGATAAGATAACTCTTGCCAATTTTCTTATTTTCGTATAAAGAGAGAGATAATCTTTCTGCTTCAGAAAGCATAAGCGATGAGCAGGCTTTATCCGAATTTTTGACAGCCGCGCAGAAGCAGTGATTCAAGAACTGAATTTTTTCAAAAAACTCAGTTCCTTCAGCGTGCGTCGCTACACTTGCACGACTGACTGATGTTTAATCTTATTGTCGAATATTACAGGAGGTTTTTTTATGCTGGGTGTAAAAGGTGTAAAAAATGACTATAAGGAAGACGCGGAGCGTCTGACAGCCGTATTCATAACCAATTACGGAAATTTTGAAGCTGAACTCTATGCCAAGGAGTGTCCTGAAACGGTATGGAATTTTGTGAATCTTGCCGAAGGCAGACAGGACACGGAAAGAGGCGGAAATTTTTATGACGGTCTGAGTTTTCACCGAATCATCAGCGGCTTTGTCATTCAGGGCGGATGCCCTATCGGAAACGGCACCGGAGGTCCGGGATATAATTTCAAAGATGAGACGCATCCCGGTTTGAAACACTCGGGACCGGGCATTCTTTCCATGGCAAATGCCGGACCCGGAACCAACGGCAGCCAGTTTTTTATCACTCTTGCCGCGACCCCGCATCTGAACGGCAGGCACACGGTTTTCGGGAAAGTGGTCAAGGGCTTGGATGTGGTGAAAAAAATCGGAGAGGTAAAGACAGACCGCTCAGACAAACCTGAAAAACCCGTGCTGATGAAAAAGGTCACGATTCAAAGGTCCTGAGAACTTGTACGTTTACGGTTTCTGTCCGGTCTGCGAAAGACATTTATAACCTTCGCAGACTGATTCAACAGACATTTTCGGAAATAAGCGGTAAATCTTCCGCAGGGGCGCAAAGACCGCCGAGCCGCTGAAAATTGAAACAGCCGGCGGCGCATTTCTGTCTTTCCTCCTTTGCGCTCTCTGCGTCCCGGGCTTAGAATAGACGCGAGAGCCTTTTTTATTTCCGATAAAGTCTGATACCGATTCGCTTTCAAAAACGGTGTTCTCCGTAAAACCGCTTTTTAAACGCCCGGCTAAGAACAGGTCGCGGTTTAAGCGATTTGAATCTGTTTTCAGCCCGGGCGCTTTACGGTCTGAGAAGACCGATCTTTGAAAGCGAATTGGTATAATATCAACAGCTTGTCAAAAAAACTTAAATAGAAAGGATTTTACTTATGGAATGTCCCAAATGCGGAAAAGCAGATGCAACGGTGGTTGATTCAAGGTTGACAAAGGATCAGAAAAATGTGCGGCGGCGGCGGGAGTGTTCAGTCTGTTCAAACAAATTCATAACCTATGAGATAACGGAAGAAGATCTTCTGCCTTTTCTGGTGCGGAAAAATCTGGGGGACAGCGCCTCAGGCGGCAACCTGAACACGGCATTGGCTTTTATAAGGAATATATTAGAGCTGATGTCCGAGGAAAAGGGTAAGGAAGAAAGCGCAGGTGCCGGGGCGGAAAAAATCGTCAAAGCGGAAAAGCCTCAGCCGGAAAAGAAAGCAGCGGAGGAGAATGTAACGGAGGAGAAAGCAGCGGAGGAGAAAGCAGTGGGGGCCAAACCTCGGGGCAGGAAAGCCGGGAACAAGACGGCTGAACAAATCACTGATATTTCTGACATAGATGATGCGACCGCGACCGACACCGTTCTCCAGATTATCAAAAAAAATAAGAAAGGCATTGATGTTGCTGAGTTGAAAAAGAAAACCGGCTTTAACGACAAAAAAGTCCGCAACATCGTTCATCGCGCGTCCAAGCAGGGCAAAATCAAAAGGGTCGGCAGAGGACTTTATGTGATTGCGTAATTTTTAAATGTCATACTGAATCTCTATTGAAAGTATTCTCTCATTTTGTTTTCCGCAGAGTTGTTTCCCACAGAGGACACAGAGCGTGAAAAAACCACAGAGATCACAGAGGAGTTTAACAATTTGTGATCTTTGTGTATTCTCTGTGATCTCTGTGGGAAAATCTCTGTGAACTCTGCTGAAAAAAATATCATATAAAGTCAATAGAGATTCGGTATCAGGTGTCAAGTGACGGGTATTCAAACTTCTAATTCTCACTTCTCACTTAACACCTGGCATTTACTTCTGACAACAAGGAGAACCTTGAGAAATGGCAGCATTTACATATCGTGAGATGTTTCCTTTGGGACCGGATTCAACAGAATACCGTCTTCTGACAACAGATCATGTTTCCACAGCTTTGTTTGAAGGCAAAGAAATTCTGAAGATCGCACCTGAAGGACTGACGCTTCTTGCCGAGCAGGCGTTTAAAGATGTCTCGCATCTGCTCAGACCCTCCCATCTGAAACTTCTGACAGAGATTTTCAAAGACCCGGAAAGCTCCGAAAACGACCGATATGTCGCGCTTGAAATGCTCAAAAATGCGGTGATTGCCGCAGAAGGCATTTTTCCCATGTGTCAGGACACCGGCACGGCGATTGTGATGGGAAAGAAAGGTCAACGGGTGTGGACCGGCTTTTCCGATGAGGAAGCCATTGCCGAAGGCGTGTTCAATGTCTATACGAAAACCAATCTGCGGTATTCTCAGAATGCGCCCCTGACCATGTATGAGGAAAAAAATACCGGCTGCAATCTGCCCGCACAGATCGAACTTTACGCAACAGAAGGAAATGTCTATAAATTTCTTTTTATAGCAAAAGGGGGCGGCTCCGCCAACAAATCCTATCTGTATCAGGAAACCAAAGCCCTGCTGACGCCGCAGAAATTGGCGGCGTTTGCAAAAGAAAAAATGAAAAGTCTGGGAACCGCGGCCTGTCCGCCTTATCATCTGGCGTTTGTGGTGGGCGGCACGTCTGCGGAGATGAATCTCAAGACCGTGAAATTGGCTTCGGCAAAATATTTGGATGATCTTCCCACAAAAGGAAGTGAAACCGGACATGCGTTCAGAGATTTGGAAATGGAAGCCGAGCTGCTGAAAATATCTCGCGAGATCGGTCTCGGCGCGCAGTTCGGCGGAAAGTATTTCTGTCTCGACACGCGGGTGATCCGGCTGCCGAGGCACGGCGCGTCCTGTCCGGTGGGCATCGGCGTGAGTTGCAGCGCGGACAGAAATATCAAAGCAAAGATTACCGACAAGGGAATTTTTCTGGAGAAATTGGAAACTGATCCCTCGAAATATCTCCCGCAAGTCAAAGAAAGCGATGCAGGCGCGGTGCGGATTGACCTGAACAGACCCATGAGTGAAATCCGGGCTGAGTTGAGCAAATATCCGATTGCCACCCGGCTGCTGCTCACGGGAAAAATTGTGGTGGGAAGAGACATTGCCCATGCAAAACTCAAAGAGCGTCTGGATCGGGGAGAAGGACTTCCGCAGTATTTCAAGGATCATATCATTTATTATGCGGGTCCCGCAAAGACGCCGCAGGGCTATCCTTCCGGTTCTTTCGGTCCCACCACCGCCGGGCGTATGGATTCTTATGTGCCGGAGTTTCAGAAACTCGGCGGTTCCATGGTGATGCTGGCAAAAGGAAACCGCTCGAAAATTGTTACCGAGTCATGCAAGCAATACGGCGGGTTTTATCTCGGCTCCATCGGCGGACCCGCGGCGAGATTAGGCAGAGACTGCATCACCAAGATTGAAACCCTTGAATATCCCGAACTCGGCATGGAAGCCATTTTTATGATTACGGTGAAAGACTTTCCCGCGTTCATCATTGTGGACGACAAAGGGAATGATTTTTTTGACCGGCTGCTGTAAAAGATACTATCGCCTCAGAGTCGGGAGATTAAGCGATCAGACCTTCCTTCGGCTCGCTCATGCTCACGGCTCTGATTAATACCTATTGTAAACGCTGTTTTGGATTCGCAAAACAGAATCTGAACTGCTCAAATAGCTATTATATATAGATTTATTTTTTTATGTCTCTGTGTTTCTTCGAGGAGGCAGAAGTATAAATTTGGATAGAATACGACTCATTGAATGCAACAAAAAAGAATACGGCGAAAGATATGACTGTCTGAAATGGCTGTCCGAAGATGAAGCTCGCAACGCATCGGAATTAAGAAAAGAACTTTTGTCTTATTTGGAAAATCGGGTTCAATTCGGATCTAAACATTCAAAAACAGATTGCAGCACATTGTCTCAGGGTTGCGAAATCTGCGGGCAGGGAGACTGGTCCTGTCTGTTTATCAACGGAAAATGCAACTGCCGGTGTTTTTACTGTCCCACGGAACAGAATGAAATTGACCTGCCCACAACAAACTCGGTGAAATTTGCAAAATCTGCCGATTATGTTGATTATATAGACAAATTCGGATTCAAAGGCGTCAGCATCAGCGGCGGCGAACCCCTGCTGACTTTTGATAAGACATTGACCTTTATCTCTGCGGTCAAACGGAAATTCGGAGACAAGATTTATCTGTGGTTATACACCAACGGCACTTTGGCGCGTAAAGATATGCTGTTAAAACTCAGAGATGCGGGTTTGAATGAAATCCGCTTTGACATCGGCGCGACGAAATACAATCTGAAAAAAGCCGAAACAGCGGTGGGCGTCATTCCGCATGTCACGGTTGAAATTCCTGCAATTCCGGAAGATTATGAATTGATGAAACTGAAACTCTCGGAAATGAAAAATGCAGGGATCAATTATCTAAATCTGCATCAGTTGCGTTTGACGCCTCATAATTACAGAAATATTGCAAAAAGAAACTATACATTTCTCCACGGAGAAAAAGTGACCGTGCTGGAATCGGAACTCACCGCATTGAATCTGCTGAAATATTCCTTTGAAAACAGCATCGGTCTGCCCATTAATTATTGCTCATTTGTCTATAAGAACAGATTTCAGGGCGCGGCAAGTCGCAGACGAAATGCGGCGTTCATAAAAAAAAGCTTTGAAGATATTACAGAAAACGGCTATATCAGAAGTATTTGTCTCACAGGAAACACAGAAGACATTCTCAGACAGGCAGATGAGTTGAAAAAAAGCGGTTTCATACAGGAATTATGGTCGCTGGACAGTTCCAAAAACAGACTCTTTTTCAGCGAATCTTTATGGAAATCCGTCAGTTTCAATCAGTTCAATGTCTCAGTCGGATATGCCGAAGCCAAAATTCTGCCTGCTGTTTCTTATCGGAATTTTTTCCGCGAGATAAATTTGAATAAGACGAGAAAAGTCGTAATAGAAAAGATGAAAGCCGGCGATGAGATAAGCGTGTCCCGAAATGAAATTTCTCTTTTTGAACAGCTTGTTATAAATAAAGAAACTGTCAGCAGGAATGATGAGAAATGGGACAGCATTCGGAAATTTGAATTTATCCGGGAAGGTTTTCAGGAATATTTTTAGGCGGGCAATATTCTGAAAATAAAAAAATCAATTCCGCAGACGGCAGACTTGATTCAGTTTAATACCAAATAGTTGTTGAAAATATTCTCCCACAGACCGCAGAAAAAACGCTGTGTCCTCTGCGGGGGATTTTTTTCCCCACAGAGGACACAGAGAAAAAAGGACCACAGAGGGCACAGAGTTTTAAAAGCCCACGGAGAACACAGAGAGATTTTTTTAAACTCTGTGATCTCTGTGGGAAAAAAGCTTAACAAAATATCGTATAAAATCAAAAGGGATTTGGTATAATTGGATATCAGGGGGTGAAAATCCCCTGCCGGAGACATGGCAGGGAGAAAAGCTTCTGCTTTTCAATGCTTTTCACCCTGATATCGCTATGGGCGGCTCTCTGCCGGTATTCAGAGAAAATAAAAAAGCCCTTCAAGCGAAAAAACGCCTGAAGGGCTGCACCCAGTTTTCTTAACCCTTTTCAGATACTTATACCTATTTCTCTGTTCGCCGCAGAAAAACAGCTATCTCTGTTTGCAAGGCAGGTCTTCTGGCTCTCGGATCATCCTCCTCCTGCGTCTTCCCGCACGGTTTGTGCCGTGCAGTGACATCTCGCAGGTCTTGTCCCCGATGACAGCGGCGGGACCGCTCCCGAATTTCACGGGATTCCCTATTAAGTTTAACAACACCTTAATGTGTTTTATATATCACCATGTCGCTTTCGTCAAGAATAAAGTGCGGCATCCGGATTTTTTTTTTACAGGGAATATTTTGCGGAACGGGGGGCGGAAAACCACTTTTTTTTCCGCCCCTTCATTTTTTTCTTGACTTCGCAAAATAAAATCTTTATGTTTAGACTCTAAACTGATTGGTCACTCAGTCAGTTTGGCATGAACAAGAAATTGTCATTAATTATATGATGATAAAATTATATTAAACAAACTGACTGATGAATCAGTTTTTATACCGAATCTCTGTTAAAAAATCTGTCGTCATTCTTATCAAGTCGGAAGAGATTCGCTATTATGCAGTTGAAATTAAAAAGGGATATGTCAAGAAAAAAAGCCATTCTCCGAGCCGCGACCGCATTTTTTTCACAAAAAGGATTCAGCGAGACATCCATGTCCGAATTATCCAAAATAACAGGCGTGGCCGGCGGCACCATTTTTTACCATTTTAAAAATAAGGAGGAACTTTTTCTGGCGGTTCTGGAAAACGTCAAGGCGGATATTATAGAAGAATTCGGGCGGTATTTCGGCGAAAAGAAGTTTGAAAACGGTATGGAAATGATGGAAGGCGTCATTCTTTTTTATCTTTATCTCGCAGTAACCATGGAAGATCATTTCCTGCTGCTTCACCGTCATTATCCCTACAAACTCGCGGAAACCAATCCGGTGTGCAGGGGACATTTGGAAGCCATTTACAACTGTCTGGCGGATATTTTTGAACAGGCGATCCTGACCGGACAGAAAGACGGTTCTATAGGCGATGTCAATCCCCGGAAAACCGCGCTGATTATTTTTTCTATGATTGACGGTATTGCACGCTTCAAAACCTATAATCTTTATGACGCTGCCGCGCTCTGCAATGACGTGATTGCAGCCTGCCGCAGAATGCTGGAACGTAGGGTCACGCCGCCGGCCTGCCCTGCAATGCCACAGACTTAAAATGTCAAAGTCGGAGGACATGCCGGCGGCATGTCCCTGCTTTTAATCAACATGAGGTTTTGCCGATGCTGAACAGAATTTTTCCTTTTCTTGTCTGGTTTAAAAACTACAATTCTGCTACGCTGAGGGCAGATTCAATTGCCGGTCTGACCGTGGCGCTGGTGCTGATTCCGCAGTCTATGGCTTATGCACAGTTGGCGGGGCTGCCCCCGTACTACGGACTCTACGCATCTTTTCTGCCTCCCATGGTCGCCGCGCTCTTCGGATCGAGCCGTCAGTTGTCGACAGGTCCCGTGGCTGTGGTCTCGCTGATGACCGCGGCTTCTTTAGCCCCTCTGGCGACTGCCGGAAGCGAGGGCTACATTGCTTACGCCATTCTGCTGGCGCTGATGGTCGGCGCGTTTCAGTTTCTGCTCGGCGTGCTCCGGCTCGGTCTGGTGGTCAATTTTCTCTCCCATCCGGTTATCAACGGTTTTACCAACGCCGCGGCTATCATCATCGCCACTTCGCAGTTGTCCAAAATGTTCGGCGTTCATGTGGACGAAGCCGAGCATCATTATGAAACCATTATCCGGGTATGCAAAGCCGCAGCCGTTTATACCCATTGGACCACACTGTTCATGGGCGTATCCGCGTTTGTCATAATGTACGGGCTGAAACGGCTCGCGCCCAAAATTCCCAATGTGCTGGTGGCTGTGGTGGTGACCACGCTGGTTTCATGGTCAACGGGATTTGAACACAATATGACCGTGAATATTTCAGCCATTGAGTCGCCTGAAGCCAAAAAGCATATTGAAGATTTCAACCGGGCGGTTGAGGCGATGCCCGGACTGTCCGCAGAGCGAACCATGATTACCGAGGCAATGGACAAGGCAAAGCAGGCGCATGACGATATTGCCATGCTGGATGCCGTGCATGATGAAAATGTCGTCACCTTCAAAATTGAACGCCTCAAGCATGAGGCGCAGGTCAATCGGGAAAAAATCAGAAACTTTCTTTTTGCGCGGGTGGAACAGCCCGGGGGCGATGCGAAATTTTATCTCAAGCATAAAGGTGAAGACGGCGACGGCAGAACATGGCGGATCAAAGCGGGCAACAAACCGCTGAATCCGGAAAGTCTGCTGATGACCGGGGGCGGCGAGGTGGTCGGCACAGTTCCCAAGGGCGTTCCGTCCATGTCGGTCCCCGCGATCAATTTCAAAATTCTGATTCATTTGCTGCCTTTTGCCGCAATTATTTCGCTGCTGGGTTTCATGGAAGCGATTTCCATTGCCAAAGCCATGGCTGCCAAAACGGGACAGCGTCTGGACCCGAATCAGGAACTCATCGGGCAGGGGCTTGCCAACATGCTGGGCGCATTGGGAAAAAGTTATCCCGTGTCCGGTTCTTTTTCCAGATCGGCAGTCAATCTCCAAGCCGGCGCGGTTTCAGGACTGTCCAGCGTGTTCACGAGTCTGGCGGTTGTCATCATGCTGCTGTTTCTCACCCCGCTGCTGTATCATCTGCCCCAGTCCGTGCTGGCAGCGGTCATTATGATGGCGGTCATCGGTCTTATCAACGTATCCGGTTTTATTCACGCCTGGCGCGCCCAGTGGTATGACGGCGCGATTTCCGTTATCTCCTTTATCTGCACGCTGGGCTTTGCTCCGCATCTGGACAAAGGCATCATGGTGGGCGTGGTGCTGTCGCTCTGTGTATTTCTTTACAAGAGTATGCGGCCCACAGTGGCTTCGCTTTCAAAACATGAGGATGAGTCCCTTCGGGATGCGGCAGCACACCGTCTCATGGAGTGCCGCTATATTGACCTGATCCGTTTTGAAGGCACCCTCTTTTTTGCAAATGCCAGTTATCTGGAAGATAAAATTAACGAGCGCCTGTTGAAAAAGAAGGATCTCAATCATATCATTATCGCAGCCAACGGCATTAATGACATGGACGCGTCAGGGGAAGAAGCGCTGTCGCTGACCATAGACAGGGTGAGAAGCGCGGGCATCCGTATTTCTTTCAGCGGCATTAATGAATCCATGATGAAAGTATTGAAGCGGACGCATCTGTATGAAGAAATACAGGATGATATTTATCCGACGATGGAAGCCGCCATCTGCGCGGTTCACGATCAGGCGCACAAAGACGGACTGGAAGAACGCTGTCCGCTTCAGACCGTGTGCCGTATGCTTAACGCATGAAATAAAAAAGGGGGGTGATGAGCATGTCAGTTATAACCATCAGCAGCGGAAGTTTCTGTGACAAAGATACGGTGGTTCGGAATGTTCTGAAAAAAACCGGATACCGTCTGTTCACAGACGATGATGTTGCGGCTGCCGCAGGCAAAATTTCCGGTATGCCGGCAAATAAGATCAAAAGTGCTTTTTCGGCAAAAACATCGGTGTTCAACAAATTCACCCATGAGAAAGAACGGGCGCTTGCATGGCTGAGGCTCGCGGCGGCGAAGATGCTTGTCGAAGACAATCTGATGATTGAAGGATTTGCCGCGCAGCTCATTCCCAAAGACATCAGCCATGTGTTGCGGGTCTGCCTGATTGCCGACATGAAATTCAGAATTTCTCAGGCATGTAAGGAACTGAAATGCGATGAAAAGGAAGCCGCAGCGCAGATCCGTAAGCAGGACGAAGACATTGCCGAATATGTCAACATGCTGTTTAAAAGCAAAGACCCCTGGGATGCGGCTTTGTACGACATGGTGATTCCCACAGATAAAATGAAGACGGATGAAATCACCGAACTGATTGAGAAAAATCTTCGCAGTGAAGTGATCCGGCCCACAGATTCGTCGAAAAAAGCCGCACAGGATTTTATTCTTGCCGCGGAAGTCGAGGTGGAGCTTGCCAAAGAAGGACATTCTGCGGGGGTGAGCGCAAGAGACGGCTCGCTTACGCTGACCATCAACAAGCATGTGCTGCTGTTGAGCCGTCTTGAGGAAGAACTCAAAACTATTGCAGGCAGAGTTTCAGGTGTCAAATCTGTGGAAACCCGGGTGGGCAAGGGTTATCATCAGACAGATATTTATCGGAAATATGATTTTGAGATGCCGTCAAAAGTGCTGCTCGTTGATGATGAGCGGGAGTTTGTGCAGACGCTTTCGGAGCGGCTGATCATGCGGGATATGGGTTCTGCCGTTGCTTATGACGGCGAATCCGCGCTGAATCTTCTCAATGAGGAAGAACCCGAAGTCATGATTCTGGACCTCAAGATGCCCGGCATTGACGGCATTGAAGTCCTGCGGAAAGTAAAACAGACCCGGCCCGAGATCGAAGTCATTATTCTCACGGGTCACGGCTCCGAAGCGGATCGTGAAGTCTGTATGAAACTCGGCGCGTTTGCTTATCTGCAAAAGCCGGTTGACATCAATCTGCTGAGTGAAACGCTCAAAAAAGCGCAACGGGCAATCAGCGGGAAAAAGTGAAAAAATGCTTGTTTTTTTGCCACGAAATACTCGGTTCTCGTTCCCACGCTCTGCGTGGGAATGCAGAGCCGACGCTCCGCGTCCGCCCCCCGGACAGGAACAAACTAAGTTTCTTCAAGAAACTTAGTTTGTGATTCCCTGTTCCCACGCGGAGCGTGGGAACAAGAGCAATTCGTGTTCATTCGTGGCAAAGCCCTCAGAGGTGAGACTTGAGCATACTGGAAAAAATAAAACCGGAATTTTGGGATGATGAAGATATCGGCGCGGAGATAACCGGGGGATTATCCAATTTCCGCCGTATCTGGCAGTTGACCGTGCTGCTGACCCTGGTGGTGACAGTCTTTCCCCTGGTTTTTATGACGCTGGTGAACTACAACGCGATGCAGTCATCGGCAAAATCCGAGATTCTGCTGCATACTTCCCGGTTACTCTCCAATACACAGCGCACGGTTTCTTTTTTTCTGGAAGAACGCAGATTTGCACTGGATTTTATCATTCAGGACAATAATTTCAATGAACTGCAAAATCCCTTCCGGCTCGGCGCCATTCTGGAAAACATGGAAAAAGGGTTAAGCGGTGTCGCGGATATCGGCGTCATTGATGCCTCAGGAATGCAGAAAGCTTATGCGGGGCCTTACAATCTCGGCGGCAAGGATTACAGCGGACAGGAATGGTTCAAAGAAGTCGCCGAACGCGGCGTTTACATCAGTGACGTGTTTCTCGGATTCCGAAACATACCGCATCTGGTGATTGCCATCAAACACGGACTGTCGGACAATTCTTTTTATGTGCTGCGGGCATCGGTTGACATTGAACGGTTCAGAGAACTGCTTTTCCGGCTTGAATTCAGCGGAAACGGTGACGCCTTTATTGTCAACCGTGAGGGAATTTTGCAAACACCCTCCCGCTATCACGGGAATGTTCTTGAAAAAATTTCTCTGCCGGTTCCGGAATATTCGGCGACAAGTCAGGTTTTTGAAACGCTGACTTCCGAGGGAATGCCCATCATTGTCGGCTATGCTTATATCACGGATACGCCTTTTATTCTGATGATTGTAAAGCAGAAAGCCGAGCTGATGAAGCCCTGGTACAAAACACATACGAAAATACTGTGGTTTTTAGCTGCCAGCATCACGATCATTGTGTTTGTAATTCTGGGCGCGGCGACTTATCTTGTGAACAGAATCCACAGGGCGGAGCACAATCGCGCCATGATTATGCACAAGATGGAATATTCAAACAAAATGGCATCGCTGGGAAGGCTGGCAGCCGGCGTGGCGCATGAAATCAACAATCCGCTGGCAATCATCAGCGAAAAAGCCGGTTTCATCAAGGATATGTTCACTTTCAAAGAGATTTACGCAAAGGATCAGAAGCTGCTTGATACGACTGACTGCATCACTGCTTCGGTGGATCGCTGCGCGGCAATTACCCGGCGTCTTCTGAACTTTGCCCGGCACACGGATATGAGCATTCAGACGCTCGATCTGAAAACGATTATTCTCGAAGTTCTCGGTTTTATGGGAAAAGAAGCCGAATACCGGAGCATTTCGGTTTCAGTGAACGTGCCGGATGATATTCCTAAGATCAAAAGCGACAGGGGCAAGCTTCAGGAAATTTTTCTCAATCTGATCAACAACGCGTTTGCGGCGTTAAATGACGGCGGACATCTCGATATTGCCGTACAAAATGCGGGCGACAGTTTTGTTTCTCTCACATTTGCCGATAACGGCTGCGGCATTGCGGACGCGGACATCAAACGGATATTCGAGCCTTTTTTTTCCACCAAAACGCAGAAAGGCGGCACCGGTCTGGGACTGTCCATCACCTACGGTCTTGTGAAAAAAATCGGGGGACGGATTGATGTTCAAAGCCAAGTGGGTAAAGGAACAACATTTACCGTCCTTTTGCCGATCATATCCGAAAAAAAGGAGGGGGAAAATACAGATGCGGATATTATTGGTGGATGACGAAAAAGAATTGGTATCAACACTGGCGGAACGGCTTTCTTTCCGGGGAATTGAAGCGGAATGGACAGCTTCGGCCGCGGATGCGCTGAAACTGCTTGAAACACAATATTTTGATATTGCTGTATTAGATGTAAAACTCCCGAAAATCAGCGGG
Organism: Desulfatirhabdium butyrativorans; assembly: GCA_022736535.1. Lineage (GTDB taxonomy): Bacteria > Desulfobacterota > Desulfobacteria > Desulfobacterales > JAIFKL01 > JAIFKL01. Next base: position 15,621 of record DZCT01000064.1, read on the forward strand.
CTTCAGTTAAAGAAAAAAATGCAGGAAAAACACCCTGACATGAAATTTATTTTTATCACCGGACACGGTTCTGAAGAGGATTTCAATGCCGGCGCGGCAGAGACAGGCGTGGATTATTATCTGGTAAAACCGGTCAGAATCGAGGCACTCATTGAAAAGATGAATGAAGTTCTTCAAAAATAACCGACGCCGCAGAGGACTTCGTATTCCCACGCTCTGCGTCAATGGCATTAAGTTAAGCCTTCCGGAGTGCTGAAATGAAA
>DZCT01000506.1 GCA_022736535.1 Desulfatirhabdium butyrativorans
GCGATTCCCCGGTCGGAACCTGAAGACGCTTATCATGTAGCGACAGCCTCTGTGAACCGCCTTGATGCACTGGCATCATGGAATTTCAGACATATCGTGAGCATGAATCCGATAAGAAAAATATATGAGATCAATACGAAACTCGGTTCTCCGATTATCGGAATCGGTACACCGGAATTATTCGGAGGTGCGGAATATGGAAATTTATAAAAACAGCTACACTGAAAACGAAGATAAAATTCTGTGGGCATTGCATGAAATAAGACATGAACTGCATAAAGAAAGAATAAAACGACAGAGGAAATAAACAGGGAAGCATTGAAAATATATTCCGACTGGCGAAATGAAAGAGAAAATAAAATTGCTTTAACAGGCAAAACAGAAAAAATAGCGGGGTAGAGAAAATAGCATAACGCATTGTTGCAACGGACGGCTATCGCCGCAACTTAATTTGTTGTCAGACGGCAGGGGCAACCCCCTGCGGTTGCCCTTGTCGGAAAAGGGTAAGCACGGGGGCTTATACCCCTACGGGATTTACGATTTTGACGGCAGGGGCAACCCCCTGCGGTTGCCCTCGTTGGAATTTGTGGTTGGTTGTAGGGGCAACCCCCTGTGGTTGCCCTCGTTGGAGAAAAGGGTAAGCACGGGGGCTTACCCCTGCGATGTTCAAGGCAAGCGGCAGACTGTATTTCCGGACGCGGCGCGTGGGAGCGAGAATTGTTGGAAAATTCAACCGCGTAATTCCTACGATGTTTATATTTTTTTAAAAATGGGATATTCATGATGAGAACTTTCAGTATTCCGTACAGCAGTGATTTGCTGATCGCCACCGGAAAATCTGCAAAAGAACTGGAGCAGGAACTGAAATTTTTATTGGCTGTCAAATTATTTGAACTCGGACGTGTCTCTTTAGGCAAGGCGGCAGAAATCTGTGAAATGAGCAAGATATATTTTATGAATGAATTGGGAAGGATGAAAATTCCTGTCATTAATATAGAGAATGATCAGATTGGCGATGAACTGAGTGATGAATGAAAAGTCAACAATCATCGCAGACAGCAGTCCTCTCATATCACTTGCTCTTATTAATCGGCTTCAGCTTCTTACGCAGTTATATTCAAATGTTATAATTCCTTCTGCTGTATGGGATGAGATAACCGTTAAAGGCAGAGGACTTGCAGGAGCTTATGAAGTCGGTCTGATTAAATGGGCAGAAATCCGAAATGCAGAAATGTCTGTGCTTCAACCGCTGACGATTCTGCTTGATCGGGGAGAATCCGAAGTAATCGCATTGGCTCTGACGATACCTGACGCTGTTGCCCTGCTTGATGACTCAAGGGCGCGCAGAATAGCGGAACGTCTGAATATAAAAAGGATAGGAACTCTCGGATTGCTGAGGCGTGGCAAAAAATCAGGACTGATTGATAAAATTCGTCCGTATATCGAAGTATTACAGGCAAACCATATTTATATCAGCTATGAACTTATTGAAGCAGTTCTTGAGGATGTCGGAGAGAAGGATTAACAATCTTGCCGGAATTTGTGGTTGGGTTGTAGGGGCAACCCCCTGTGGTTGCCCTCGTTGGAAAAGGGTAAGCACGGGGGCTTACCCCTACGGTCGGTTTTCGGGGGGATTTGTGTTCGTCCGAAAAATCCCCCTGTCTGTCTTAGGTTGGGGCCCCCTTTAAAAAAGGGGGAAAATATAAACATGACCCCGAAACCGGAAAGGCAAAGGGCCCGCCTTTCAAGGCTACGGTTTCGGGGTTATCGGCAGGGGCCCGAGGAGGAAAGAAAGATGAAAAAATTTATCGTTCTTGCATTGGCAGGGGTGCTGCTGGCGGGGTTTATCCTGCCGGCGGCGGCAATGGAGTACGAGTTCGGCGGATTTTGGCGAACCTGTTTCTACACGAACAAAGATTTTACCGCTGATGACACCGAGGGCATGGACAGAACCCGTGTGGACACCCGCAGTCTGCTCTACTTCACGCCCATCCTCAACGAAAATCTCAAATTCGTGAACAAGTTCGAGTTCAATGCCGAATGGGGAAAAACCGGTGCCGGGCATACGGATGAATATGGCGACATCGGCGCTGACGGCACAAGGAGTTTCAGGATAAAGAACTCTTATGCGGACTTCAATCTCGGTTCAATCAACGCCAAAGTCGGTGTGCAGGAAAGGGCGCTGGCGCGGGGATTTATTTTTGATGACGATTTTGCAGGCGCGGTGGTGTCTTATGAAGGTTCGGGTGTCAGTGTTCCGGTAATATGGATGAGAGCCTTTGATGACGACACCATCAACAAGGGAAATGTGGATTATATCGGCATCACGCCTTCTTTCGGATCGGAAACATTTAACATCAACCCTTATTTTATGTATGTGTTCTCGGACAATGCAGTCGGCTGGGGTCCCACAGGTCCGAAAAACGCCCGTTTTCTTGCTGACGGCATCTCATCTCATCCGGAGTATGATAAAAATCAGGCGACTTTTGGCGGATTTGACAGAATGCGGATGTATTATGCAGGCTTGGATTTAAACGCAATGATGGGACCTGTTTCTCTCTGGCTGACAGGCATCTATCAGGGCGGCGATGCTGATACCCAGTTCAACGCCTCCAACACGGCGAAATGGAAATACGCCTCTTATGATTTCAAGGCATTTCTGGGCGCAGCCGGTTTGAGCTTCGACATGGGGCCTGCGGATATTCACGGGGAATTTTTCTACGCCTCGGGTGATGACGACAACGACAAGAATCTGGAGACCTTCTGGGTGCCGGCAGGTCAGTCTTATTACTGGTCTGAAATCATGGGTTACGGTATTTTTGACGAGCAGTTCTCCAACAATTCGCCCGGAGATCAGATCGGCAATATCATGGCTGCGAATCTCGGAACCACGCTCAGACCCATGGACAGCCTCTCCATCACTATTGACGTATGGTATGCCCAGTTGGCAAAGGGCATTGTCGTCAACGATAACGGCAGAGACTCGGAAGAGAAAGAATTGGGCTGGGAAGCGAATGTTGTGCTTTCTTATGAGCTGGTGGAAGGGTTGAACTTGGATTTGGTGGGCGCGTATCTCTTTGCAGGCGATGCAACAAAAGCCCAACTGAATCGAAGGATTCCTGGAACCGATCAACTGATCTATTTTAAGCCGCAAAATACTTCCGATCCGTATGAAATCGGTACGCAGTTGTCGCTGTCGTTTTAAATCAGGTTAGAGGTTAGAGGTTCGAGGTAAGGGGTGAGGGGGGCAAGTCGAGGTTCTCCCTTACCCCTTTTTTTATTTTTTTCGTTAAGAGATCAGGCAGTAATACCGAATATCTGCTGAAAATTAACAGAGATACACAGGATAATCCTGTTCATCCTGTATATCCCTGTTAAAAAAAGGTACAGATTCAAAAGAGATTTGGTATAA
>DZCT01000065.1 GCA_022736535.1 Desulfatirhabdium butyrativorans
TCTTTACCGAACTTATCAAAGTCCGTTCTCTCGGTTTTATTTCCCCAAATATGATTGCCGGATTCATCAAAACCCACACTGTTGCTGTTATCATATTTGACGGTATATCTGTGGTAATGAGCATCTTTATGGACAGTCGGCTGATCTTCGGTGTCAAATAATGCCGCTTCAATCAAATTTCCCCGCTTATCATATTCGGCAGTAAGTTTGTGATAGCCGTCTTTACAAAGAGTCGGTCTGCCTTTGATGTCAAAATAAGCTCCTTCAGTAGGATTTCTCCAGTAATTCCATTTGGAAGCAACTTTATGAAAGCCGTATTCGTTAAGCATCGGCTTGCCTTCAGAGTCAAAAGATGCCTCTTCACCCGCTACTTTGTTCCCTGCCGCATCAAAAAATTCTTTCTTGATCACATTTCCGAACTTATCGTATTTCGCTACCTCATTTTTTTTTCCTCTGGCATCATATTCGACAGTACCTTTATGAAACTTACCGGACGGAGATATCGTTGGCTTGCCTTCGGTATCAAAACAAGCCTCTTCGATCCGGTTTCTTCTGTCATCGTAGCTGACAGTGAATTTGTGACAGCCGTCTTTGTCAAGCTTCGGCTTGCCTTGAGTGTCAAAACAAGCCCATTCCGTCTCATCTCCCCGGTTATTGTATTTGGCAGTAAGCTTGTGACACCCCTCTCCGCCAAGCGTCGGTTTACCTTCGGTGTCAAAAAAAGCTTTCTCGGTCTTATTTCCCCGATCATCGTATTTGGCGATGGCTTTGTGATAGCTGGTTCCGCCATAATCCGTGATGTTGAGCGTCGGCTTGCCTTGTGTGTCAAAATAAGCCCATTCAGTCTGATTTCCCCGATCATCGTATTTGCTGATGGATTTATGATAGCTGTGACTGTTGAGCGTCGGTTTGCCTTGTGTGTCAAAATAAACCCATTCGGTCTGATTTCCCCGGTCATCGTATTTGGCAGTGAATTTGTGAAATCCTTCTTTGTGAAACGTCGGTTTGCCTTCGGTGTCAAAATAAGCGAATTCAGTCTGGTTTCCCCGGTTGTCGTATTTGAAAATGGCTTTATGATAGCTGTCATTGTTAAACATGGGCTTTCCTTCAGTGTTAAAAAAGAGTTCCTCGCTCCGATTTCCCCGGTCATCGAATTTGGCAGCCAGTTTGTGCCAGCCTCTTTTAGATATCGTCGGCTTTGCGGCAGCGTCAAAAGTAATTGCCTCCACTATATTACCCAGTTCATCACGACTCAACTTTAATATTGCAATTCCAGCCTCATTATTCATTCGCTTATTATCTTTATCGAGAGAGATAATTTCAATCGCCAGTCCCCGATCATCAAATTTTTGTAACCTGCCAAATTCATTATGAAGACCCGGCTGGGGGTGGTTGTTGCGATCAACATAGTATCTGGCAATCTCATCACCCCGGTCGGAATATTCAAATTTAACAAATTCAGCAGCCGCTTTTGTCTGAGCTTGAGGAAAGCCTTCCGACCCGACATAATGGGCGTGGGTCGGATATTCTTGAAGCGGCGGAGAGTAAACCAATCCCCAAACTAACTGATCATATTTATTGTATGCTTTTTCATAAACAATTTTGCCCTCTAAATCGAGGACAAATTTCCACTGACATTCTCGTAAAGGCTGCTTAAACTGTTCTGTTTCTGTAGGAATATGGAAATAAGTTCCCAACTCATGACGAGAAGTCAGTTGTCCTGAACTGTTAACAGCCTGAACCTTCCACACCGGATGATGCCGTCCTTTTCGGATAAATTTAAGAGACACTGCCCGCTCCCGGACTTGCTCCGACGTCAGTTTCCCCACGCCTTCCATAATGCCAAAGCGTTTAGCATAATCATTATAATAAGTTATATTCTCCCAAACATAGCCGTCCAAATACCAGACAATCCCCCCGGAGATCAAAGCAATAATCGCAGCGGCAATCAGACCGGCACGAATCGCACCTTGTCTGAACGCCTTTTTCTGCCGCCGTTTTTCCGCATCCGGCATGTTGGCGTCAATCCAGTCCTTATCAAAGGCTCGGAAATAAATCCGATTTCTCACCCACAGATAATTTTCAAGCGATTTCACCAGACCGGACAGGCGCAGAATCGCAATCAGCGGATGGGTGTCATCATCCTGAATTTTCTTCCTTTTCCAAACCTGATGATACAAATCTAACAAACCCGCAATATCTTCACCGCTCCGCAATATCCGATCCCGGACAAATTGCAAATTATGGTCGATTTCACGGGAACGGGCAGACAGAAAGAGCGTTTCACATATCCGATCCACGCCCGCAGGCCGGTCAACCGTCCGATCTTCCGCAAGGGCTTTGCAAAGCGTCTGCGTGAGATAAGGATGCCCGTTTGTCCAATAAAGAATGCGTTTCAGCAAATCTTTTGCCTGCTTTTCCTCTCGTCCCAATCCCTGCGCGAGCGGCGCCGCTTCTTTTTCTGTAAAATCATTGAGTTCAATCCGTGCGCCGATATTGAAGGGCGTCAGCCGCACATCCCGAATCAAATCTGTGGGCGTTGCCGCGCCGATTAAGCAAAAGGTCAGACGCTCGAATTCAGGATCATCGGTACGGGCATTGTAACACTGCCGAATTGCCGCAAAAAATTCATCTGCGGAAAAAGGCAGACTCCGGGTGACATCAATCTCATCAATGAAAATCACCACCTGCCCCGGACAATGCGGTAGCACTACCCGGCGAATGGCTTCCATCCAGCGATTCAGCGGTCCCAGATTCGGATGCTCATCCCAGAAATCTTCGAGTTCATCTTCGAGACCCAACTGACTGCCGAGTTTGCCTGTCAAGCCGTCATACCACTGTTCCGCGCTGAGATTCATGCCGATGCTTGTCAGTTCAATCACGACCACCGCCGCGCCGTCTTCCCGCAACTGACGGGCTGCCCGCACCATGAGCGAACTTTTGCCCATCTGACGGCTGTTCAGCACATAGCAGAATTGCCCTTGCTTCAAGGCAGTGTAAATGTCCTTATCTGCCTGCCGTTCCACATAACAGGCGGCATTCAGCGGGACATTTCCGCCGGTAACATAGAAATCGGATGATGATGTGTTGTTATCGCAAGTCATGTGAAAAATACCTTTCCGCCGCCGGGCAGCAAAACTGACCGCAGCGCGTAATTCAATGAATCCCCCCCTCTCCCCTTTGGGGAGAGGGCAGGGTGAGGGGTTGCGTGGAGAATCCGACCGTTGCGCTTTCCGCCGCTTTCACCCTCACCCCGGCCCTCTCCCTCAAGGGAGAGGGGGAAGTCTGTTAAAACAAATGTTTCCTCAGATATGCCGCATAAATTTCGCAGCGCATAGAGACCTGATCTTTTGACTCCCCTTTGATAACGCCGCCGCCCCGCAGACGGTAAAAACTTTCATAATCCGGGCAGGGTTTTCCCTTCAGCACACCGCGTAAAACTTCTGTCAACTGCGGATCACGACTCAGCACAAACAAGATGCGGCGCAGATGATCGCCGAAAGTGCCGTCTTCATGGTCTGCTTTGGCGGCAAATTCGTCAAAGCTCATATTCTGAGCCACTATGTCATTCAATGCCCGGCGAATCAGATAAGGCTGTCCGCCGGTGAGACGATAAAATCGCTGTAAATCGCTGTCATTCAGCGGCGAGCCGTGCCGCTTATTCAAATCCACAACATTTTCAAAGGTAAAATCTTCCAAAAGCAGCTTGGTTCCCACATTGAACGGAGACTGATTTTGATCTTTGATAAAGAGATTGGCTTCGGTGGCGTAAGCAATGGCAAGGGTCAGGCGTGAACAGGGACCGCTCGGATTCAGGGCGCGGTCATTGTGCCATGTGCGGAACATGGCAAAAAGTTCACTCCCGAAACTGCAATGAAAGAGCCGATCCGCCTCATCCCATTGCCCACAAAATAGGCTTCTGAGTCGTTCCCAATATCTCACGGCGGAAATAGCGTTCAAAATTGGTATTGGGCGCACGGTTCGGCTTCCATCTGTCTTGAGGACAGACATCAATATCCAACTGATCTGCGATGATCTCGCCAACGGCAAAGAAAAAGGATTCAAGACTTTGCAACTGAGCGTCAATGAATTTCTGAAAATCGGTCAATATGACCTGAACGCCGGCGTCACGGGCTTTCTGCATTCCACGCGCCAGCAGGGAAGTTTTGCCGACCTGCCGTGCGCCTTTGAGCAGCACAATGCTGTCACGCCGCAGAATGGCAGCCTGAAAATCCGCATCCACCGGACGCTCCACGTAAAATTTGGAGTCTAAGGGAATTGCGCCGCCGACCATTTCCAGCAGATTTTCAGGAACAGAATTTCTGTCCGAGTCGCTCAAACCGGCGTCCTGTTCAGCGAGTGTCTCAGGTTTGGGCGGACATAGAATGTCTTCTATTTTTTGCAACCTGAAATCAATCTGAGCCAGCATCTGGCTGTCAAAAATATGCCGGACATTCGGCTTGTCTTTGATTTCCTTTGCAAAATAGAGGCACATCTGCTCAAACAGCTTTTCTTCGACCGCTTTCTGATAACAGACCGGCGCTGTATCGTCTTTAAGCGCAACTGCTAATTTCTGCTTCACTTTCTCAATGATTTTCTGAGCAGAACTGTCGGAGGGATTCAGCAGCAAACTTTGAATTTCCTCCAATGAGTGAAAAGAGGTAAGATTTGCCTGATTTTCTGTTTCTTGTTCCAAAGACTTATGCTTCTGATCCAGCCATTTCAAATTTTTTCTGCATTCTGAAGAAGGGTAAAGTCCCAGTACGGGCTGGTCGTTTTGCTTCAGTTCTTCCCGGCAATCTGAAATAATGTCTTGAAGTGCTGAAAGATACGACTGCCTCACCGCTTTTTGCAAGTCGTGATTGACAAAGGTATTTTCTTTTCTGAAAAAATCTATGGTGCGGAAGGTAACTTCAACCCCTGTGCTTGCCAGAAAGCCGATAACGAAATTTGATATGATCTCTACCATATTTTTTTCCTTATTATTTCAATTTATTATAAGAATATTCCTTTCTATATTATTTTTCTAAAATTAAGTTTAATCAAAAATTCAAAAGATGTCAAACGGATTGTTTCCAAACATAATTTTTATCATTGCATTATCTTTCTGTTATGCTATATATATTAGACATTTTCGGAAATAAGCGGCTGAGTCTCCCGCAAAGACGCAAAGCTGTCGGAATGTCATTTCGGGCGCAACGGGAAATCTTTCTTTCTTTGCGTTCTCCGCGTGCTTTGCGAGAACCTTTTTTTATTTCCGAAAAAGTCTATTATTTATTGTCATAAATTGCACTTTCGTAAAACGATTTTGCAAATCGTTTTATCCGCAAAAAACGGTTTGCAAAACCGTTTTACGGAAGAAAGGACGGCGGGGACCTAACCCCGCCCTGCCAACTCGGGGGTGTTTGGCACTCCGGACAGCGCAGTTGATGCCGGTATCAGACATAAATCAGGAAGGGAGACAGACAGATGACAGACACAGTTCGGCGGGTGAAAACCCACTGCGCCAGAATGGATCACGGGGGCTGCGCGCTGGTGGCGGAAGTCAAAAACAATCAGATTGTCGGAATCAAAGGCGACCCGGAGGGTTTTCTCAACAGGGGCTATATCTGCCCCAAAGCCCTTGCTTCTCCGGAGCGGCTCACCCATCCTGACCGGCTCAGGCATCCGTTAAGAAGAACCGGCAGACGCGGTACGGGGCAGTGGGAGCGCATTTCGTGGCAGGAGGCATTGGAAAGCGTGAGCGAAAATCTGAGCCGGATCCGGGCGGAATACGGCGCGAAAGCCGTAGCCTTCTGTCAGGGAATGCCCAAAGGACTGGAGCATTTTGTCTTAATCCGGCTGGCTAATATCTTCGGCTCTCCCAATGTAGTTGCGGTTCAGGACGTGTGCCATGCGCCCCGTGAAGTCAGCGGAATGCACACCTGCGGCTTTTATCCGGTCTCGGATTTTCATCACCCGAGCAAATCGGTCATGCTCTGGGGGAGCAATATCACCGCCACAAACGAGGAAGGCGAGATATGTAGCATGTTGCTGCATCAGTTGAAACAGGGGACGGAACTGATCGTCATTGACCCGAAACAGACTGATATGGCAAAAAAAGCCCGATACTGGCTTCAGATAAAGCCCGGAACAGACAATGCGCTCGCGCTCGCGTTTCTGCATGTCGTCATTGCCGATGAGCTATACGACAGGAATTTTGTCTCCGCATACACGCACGGCTTTGATGAATTGGCGGCGCATGTCAGCAATTATCCGCCGGAAAAAATGGCTGAAATTGTCGGCGTTCCGGCAAGTCTCATCCGAGACAGCGCGAGACTTTACGCAATGTCTCATCCCGCTGCGATTCAGTGGGGAAACGCCATCGAACATACGGTGCGAGCCTTTGATACTGCCCGTGCGCTGATTTGTCTCATGGCAGTCTGCGGAAATCTCGATGTTCCCGGAGGAAATGTTCAGGCAAATGAGCCGAAAATTCTGGATCTCGGAAAATTTGTCAGAGCCGACCTGATTCCCTCCAAAGCCAAGGAGATGATTCACGCGCATCACGGCACGATTCCCCGCCTGATGACGGTTCCGCCGGCGTTTTTCAAAAAAGCGGTGCTGGAAAGCGTTCCGTATCCGGTTCGGGGCGCATACATGCAATGCACGAACCCGCTCATGGGCTATGCGGATTCACGGGAAACTTTCAATGCCTTGATGAATCTTGATTTTCTCGCCGTGTCCGATATTTTTATGACGCCCACTGCCTCGCTGGCAGATATAGTGCTGCCCGCGGCAACGCATTTCGAGTTCAACGACATCGGACATTACGGACTCGGACACGGCTATATTCTGGCGCGCCCCAAAGTGGTTGATCCGCCGGAAGAATGCCGCCCGGACATGCAAATACTGAATGACCTGGGCAAACTGCTCACGCCGGCGGAATACTGGTATGAAGATTGTAACGGCTTTCTGAAATCCCTGCTGTCGCCTTCGGGTTTGACTTACGAGCAATTTGCCGAGCAGGGATTTATGAAAGGAGAGAATCGCTTTCAAAAATATCTCACTGCCGGTTTTAAAACACCGAGCGGCAAAGTGGAACTCCGTCTGAGCAATGCGGAGAAATTCCGTCTCCCGCCCCTGCCGGCATTTGCCGGAACGCCGGCAGACGACGACCCGGATTATCCGCTGATTCTGACGACCTGCAAGGACCGCTATTATCTGCATTCCTCATACCGATGGGTTGAAAAATTAAGAGAAAAAAGTCCCTGTCCGCTCACGGAAATTCACTCTGAAACTGCGGCGATTTACGGCATTCGGGAAGGCGATGAAGTCATTGTCTCCACAAAATACGGCAGCATCAGCCAGTTTGCCAGTCTCACCGAAACTGTCCGGAAAGATACGGTGTATGCGGCTTACGGCTGGTGGTTTCCCGAAGCAAAAGGCGAAAACGGCTGTGAATGGGAAAAGTCGAATTTCAATATGCTGACTTCCACGGAAAAACTGGGAAAAGAATTTGGAACGCCGAATCTCAAGAGCATTCGCTGCAACATCAGGCGGAAGTAATTGACTGAAGATTTGACAACTTTTTAAAAGTTGTCAAATCTTAATTTTACTTTGTCAACTTTCCCGGAGATGTCACCCTGAGCGGAGCAAAGGGTCTCGGTGCGGAAGGGGTGAGATTCTTCGCTGCGCTCAGAATGACATGCAGAAAGTTAAGTTGACAAAGTAAAATTAATCTCATCCAAAAGTAGCATATTGCTACCCCCCAATACCCTATTTACCCCATTGACGCATCCTTCAGATTTATGGAATAACCGTTTCAGGTTCGAGGATTCAATCCCGACATCTGAATTTCATAAAAATTCAAATATTGAAATTTTAGCCTTTACATAAAAATGAAATTGTGTTACAGCTTCCCTTTTTTAACACAGCGATAACGAACTTGTAAGGATTTTGACCATGAAACAGGAAGATATTGAATATTTCAAAAAGCTTTTGTTATCCCAACTGGAAGAGCTTCTCAGTCATGCGGATGATACTGTTTCCGGAATGACAGCCCATAAAGAGAGCTTCCCGGATCCGACAGACCGTGCTTCGCTGGAGGCAGATCGAAATTTTATGCTCCGTATCAGAGACAGAGAGCATAAACTCATCAAAAAAATTAAAAAAACGCTTGAGCATATTGAAGACGGCAGTTTCGGGATTTGTGAGCGATGCGGAGAAGATATCAGCATTGAGCGGCTGAAAGCAAGACCTGTGACAACGCTCTGCATTGAATGCAAAACCAGAGAAGAGGCTTTGGAAAAATCGCTCGGACTGTGATACAGCGGTGAACATAGACCTTCATATTCATTCCACTGCTTCGGACGGTACCGCGTCGCCGACTGAAATTCTTCATATTGCCCGAAAACTCGATATAGCCGCGATTGCCATTACAGACCATGACACGCTTGCGGGTTCAAAAGAGGCAATGGAAGCCGGTATTCCGGAATCGCTTCATTTTTTAACCGGCATTGAAATCAGCGCGAACGCCCCCCGCGCGTATCCCTGTTCCGGCAGTTTTCATATACTGGGTTACGGGATGCGCCTCGATCACCCGGCGCTGAACCGGACGCTTGAGGTGCTTCAGGATGCCCGGAAAAACCGCAATCCCGGTATGATTGAGCGGCTGAACCGTATCGGCATGGACATTTCTCTGACCGAATTGGCGGAAACCTTCGGCAAAAGTCAGATCGGCAGACCCCATATTGCCCGTCTGATGATGGAAAAAGGTTTTGTTTCATCCATTGACGAGGCATTTGATCTGTATCTCGGACAAGGAAAGCCCGCGTATATCGGGAAATACCGGATAGAATGCGACCGGGCAATCGCCATGATTCTGGAAGCCGGCGGCGTTCCCGTGCTTGCCCACCCTGCCCTGCTCAAGCCCCTCAGCAAGTCCCCCTTTGAAGACCTGATTCGTATTCTGAAAGACATGGGAATCAGAGGCGTCGAAGTGTATTATCCCGAACATACTCCGCATCAGACTCGGCTCTATGCTGAAATTGCCGAACGCTATGATCTTTTAATGACCGGCGGCACGGATTTTCACGGTTCTCTCAAGCCTGACATTCAGATGGGATCAGGAAAGGGAGATTTTTCCGTACCCTATCTGCTGTATGAGAAATTGGCTGCAAGTATATGACATTGAAGGCAGAGACGCAAAATCTTGCGTCTCTACGCAGAATGACATTCTTGCAAGGGGGGGTGAAATGCGATATGGCATACAGCGATTACACTCTCAGCGAAATAAAAGATAAATTTCAGATTATTATAGATTCGTATTTTTTTATTTGTGAACAATTTGTGTTCATTCGTGGTGAAACATTTGCCACGAATGAACACGAATTTTTTCAAGAACATAGGCGCACGAAACAGGAAAGCCGCTCTTCACAGCTGTTGACAATGACGCATAAAAAGAAAAAAACAAAACAGAAAAAGTTGACCGCTGCCGCCGCTCCGGAGACAAAAAATATTGTTGCAAATCCTGTTCCGCCGGATACCGGCGCTGATTTTCAGGCAGCGGTTGTGCATCATCAGAGCGGAAATTTCCAGCAGGCAGAAGCAATTTACAAAAAAATACTCGAAGTCAATCCGAATCACTCGGACGCGCTGCATCTGCTCGGCATCCTTGTGCATCAGGCAGGAAAAAAAGATGCGGCAATGGAACTGATAAACAAGGCGATTCAAATTCAGCCGGAACGTGCAAATTATCACAATAATCTCGGCATTATGTTTCAGGAGCAGGGCGAATTGGAAAATGCCCTTGCCTGCTACCGCAATGCGCTGAAAATCAGACCGAATTTTGCCGATGTCTATAACAACATGGCTTTTGCGCTTCAGGATCAGAAAAAATTGGATGAAGCGGTCTCATGTTATGAAACCGCAGTGAAGATAAATCCCGCCTATTTCGAGGCTTATAATAATCTCGGAACCGCGTTGAAAGAACAGGGCAGGGCAGATGAGGCTGTCGCGGCTTATCAGAAGGCATTGCAGTTAAAGCCGGACTATCCCGAAGCCTACAGCAACATGGGAATTGCCCTGAAAGAACAGGGCAGATTTCAAGAAGCAATTGCCTGTTATCAGAAGGCATTGCAGCTCAGACCGGATTACGCCGAAGCCTTCAATAACATGGGTTCGCTTTTCAGAGACATGAGCAGATCTGATGATGCGCTCTCGTGCTACCGAAAAGCGGTTGAGATAAAACCGGACTATGCGGACGCTTACAGCAACATGGGAACCGTGTTTAAAGAGCAGGGAAAATTTGCCGAAGCCTTTTCCTGCTACCAGAAAGCCCTGCAAATCAAGCCGGATAACTGCACTTTTTATCTCAACATGGGAAATACCTTTCAGGATCAGGGCAAACCGAATGAAGCCATTGCCTGCTATCGGAAAGCTTTGGAGATAAATCCGAACTATGCGGTTGCATACAACAACATGCGGAATGCCTATATTTATCAGGGCAAAGTGGCGGAAGCGGTCTGGTGCTGTGAGAAAAGTCTGGAGATAAACTACGATTTCGGAACAGAAATCCGAAAAGCCCTGATGCTGCCTGTGATTTATGAATCCAGAGAGCAGATCGAATACTACCGCAGGAAAATATTGCAGGAAATTGAATCGCTCGGAAATAAAGGACTGACACTCGAAGACCCGAACAGACAGGTCGGAGCGACGAATTTTTATCTCGCGTATCACGGCTTGAATGACAAAGACATTCAGCAGAAAATCGCCTCGTTTTATATGCAGGTCTGTCCTGAGCTGGCGTGGATTTCTCCGGCAGTTTGTTTTCGCACAGAGCATGGAAAAATTGTAGGGGTAAGCCCCTGTGCTTACCCTTTTTTTACAACAAGAGATAAGCAACACGGGCAACCACAGGGGGTTGCCCCTACGCCGGACGCGGAGCGTCCGGGCTGCATTCCCACGCAGAGCGTGGGAACGAGAAAGCCGATCCGGCTCGGCATTGTCTCCATGCACCTTTTCAACATGAGCCAGCAGACCATCGGAAAACTGACTCGCGGCATTATAAAAAATCTGTCTCGTGAGAAATTTCAGGTCAAGCTTTTCCGATTTTCCGGAGGCGAAAGCAATCTGATAAAAGCCATCAACGAAGGCGCAGACGAAGTGATTGATCTGCCTTCGGATATGAAAGCGGCAAGAGAAATCATCGCGAGACATGATCTGGATGTTTTGTTCTATCCTGACATCGGCATGGATTCTATGACTTATTTTCTCGCATTTTCCCGTCTGGCGCGGGTGCAGTGCGTGACATGGGGGCATCCCGTGACGACCGGCATTCCGAATATGGATTACTTCATATCTTCCAAACATCTTGAACCGCCGGGCGCGCAGGATCACTACTCCGAAAAATTGGTATTGCTCAATCGTCTGCCTGTGTATTACTACCCCCCGGAAATGCCGGAAGAACAGCCTTCACGCGAGAAATTCGGACTGCCCCGTGAGGCAAAGCTGTATGTATGTCCTCAGGCGCCGTTCAAGTTTCATCCGGATTTTGACGCCGCGCTGGGCAGCATTCTGCGCCGTGATCCCCGCGGACTGCTCATTCTGATCGAAGGGCATCATTTTGAACACTGGGCGGAACTGCTGCTGAAGCGGTTCCGAAAGACGTTTCCCGATGTGATTGACCGTGTGCGCTTTCTCAAAGCCATGCCCACGAAAGACTTTTTATGTCTCCTGAAGACCGCAGATGCGCTGCTGGAGCCGCCGTATTTCGGGGGCGGCAACACGACTTACGAATCGTTTGCCTGCGGGATTCCGATTGTTACATGGCCCGGTCCCTTCATGCGAGGGCGGGTGACGCTGGGCTGTTACCTACAGATGGGCGTCACGGACTGCGTAGCGGCTGATCCGCAATCCTACATCGAGATTGCGCTCCGGCTCGCCAATGACTCGGGCTGGCGTCAGGAAGTGAGCCATAAAATCAGGGCAAATGCTCATGTCATATTTGAAGATATGGAAGCGGTTCGGGAATTGGAGCGGTTTTTTGAAGCGGCTGTGAAACAGAAAATCCCTCTTTTGAAGTAATTGAGGGAGCGGGGAGTTTTTTGTAATATGCTGATAAGGTATATCATTCTGAACAGAGCGAAGAATCCCGGATTTCAGAATGAGATTCTTCGCTACGCTCAGAATGACAGTCCGGGGGAAAATTCCCTGCCCCCTCAAGTAATTACAACGAAATATTGTTCGCGCTGGTAATCGCCAGAATAATGCCTGCCATGATAATGCCCACTGCCGCGCCGATGATGAGAATCGCCGCGGGTTCCAGCAGAATAAGAAACCGCCGGATGCGGTTCCGTGCGCTGTCCGTGCAGAGCGTTGCCAGCGAGCGAAGCATTCGGGGCAGTTCGCCGGAGCGTTCTCCCACCCGTATCAGATTGTAGCCGGTCGCAGTAATCGCCCGCATTTCCTGCAACGAGGACGCGAGCGCGGCACCGTTCCGCACAGACTGCGACACGCGGGAAAGTCTTGCCCGAAGCTCCGTAATCTTCACATAACGCTGCGCCAGTTCCAGCGCATTCAGCAGCGTGACGCGATTTTCCAGCAGCGTCGCCAGCATTGCCGACCAGTTTCCCACCTCGATTTCCACTATCCAGCTTTTCAGCACCGGCATCCGTGCAAGAAAATCTCTGCCCCGCTGGCGCATGTCTGCGTTTAAAAACAGATATGATGCCAAAGCTGCTAATCCCGCGCCTGAGACAATGAGCAATATGAGATGTTCGTTGACAAAACTGCCCGCGCCCAAAACCGCCCTTGCTAAAAACGGCACTTCACCCTGCGCCTTGTCTAACAGTTTTACGAATTTCGGAACGACCAGCGCAAAAATCAGCAGCACCGCGCTGACGCCGGAGATGACAAGAATAACCGGATAAGTCAGGGCGTTACGCAGTTCATTTGCCGTGCCGATGTCATATTGCCACTGATTCACGCCGTCACGCATTGCCTGCGCCATTTTTCCCGTAAGTTCGCCCGCTTCTGACAAAGGCTGAAAATAAACCGGCACGCGAAGCTTGCAGGATTTCAATGCCTCCGAAAAGCTGATGCCCCGGCGCAGCGCGGCGGCAATGTCCGCAAATTCACGGGCGACAAAGGGATGCCCGGCAGATTCTGCAAGAGATTCAACGGATTCCTCCAGAGACACTCCGGATTCCAGAAGCGTGCAAAGCTGGTGCATAAACATGAGAACATCCTGAGATTTGGGATGTCTCATGCGCCGGCTCCGATTGCTTACGGTCTCGATTTCGTTTTTCAGGTCAACGACATTCAAGCCCTGCTGGCGCAGCATCCGCGCCGCACTTCTCAGATTCTCCGCAGCGACCGCGCCCGTCACCAATCCGCCGTCAGGATTTACGGCTTTGTAGCGATAGTTCATAGGGAATTTTTCTTTTGTTCTCTCGTAACGTAGAACGGCCCGGCTAAGATCAGATAAACCCGTTTTACATTTCGGCATCCGATTCTCTCGTAACGTAGAACGGGTTTCAAACCCGTTTTATACCGAATCTCTTTTGAAAGTATTCTCTCATTTTGTTTCCCACAGAGATCACAGAGAAGAAAAGCCCACGGAGAACACAGAGTTTTTTTAAAAAATTCTCTGTGATCTCTGCGGTTTTTTCACGCTCTGTGATCTCTGCGGGAAACCCCCTCCGGGAAAAAATATCATATAAAGTCAAAAGAGATTCGGTATTACATTTCGGCATCCGATACTGCATTCCCACGCGGAGCGTGGGAACGAGAGGCGGGAAAATTTTCAATTACTCCGCCGTTACCCGCAGCACTTCTTCCACGCTCGTGACGCCTTTCCATGCTTTCAGAAGACCGTCTTCACGCAGGCTGCGGCAGTTTTGTTTTTTGACAAGTTCGCGCATGTCGTTTGCGCTTTTGCCGCTTAAAATAAAATGCTGCATTTCCGGCGTTACCGTCACCATTTCATAAATGCCTTCACGCCCCTTGTAACCGATGCCCTGACATTCGGGACATCCCACAGGATTCTGCCATCGGGCTTCCTTGTTTTCCAACGCTTTCGGAATGATTTTCTTTGTGATGTCCTGAATATCGGGAATCGGCATGACAGATTCGGCGCAAATCGGGCAGAGACGCCGAATCAGACGCTGCGCCATGACCGCCCGTATGGGAGTCGCCACGAGAAACGGCTCGATGCCCATGTCAATCAGCCGGGTGAACGCGCTCACCGCATCGTTGGTGTGCAATGTTGACAGCACGAGATGACCCGTCAGAGATGCCTGAATCGCAATTTCAGCAGTTTCTTTGTCTCGTATCTCGCCGATCAGAATAACATCCGGGTCCTGTCGGAGAATGGAGCGCAGCGCACGCGCAAAGGTATAGCCGATTTCGCTGTGGGTCTGAATCTGCGTGATTCCTTCTAAATGATATTCCACCGGGTCTTCCACCGTAATGATTTTCTTTTTCCTGTCATTCACGGCTTCAAGCGTGGCATACAGCGTGGTGGATTTCCCGGAACCGGTGGGACCCGTCACTAAAATAATGCCGTGAGGTTCTTTTATCCACTGATTCAGGATGTTGTAATTGTCCGTCTCCAATCCCAGCGTGTCAAGAGAAAATTTCCGGCTCTCTTTGGGCAAAAGCCGGAGAACAACAGATTCGCCGTGTACGCCCGGAACCGTTGACACCCGCATGTCCACCGATTCGCCGCTCAGACGAAGCCCCAGCCTGCCGTCTTGCGGAAGCCGCCGCTCCGCAATGTCTATGTCGGAAATCAGCTTGATGCGGGAGGAAATCGCGGGAAAGCGTGAAATCGGCAGCGAAAAGCGGGAATACAGCACGCCGTCAATGCGGAACCGCACTTCCATGATGTGTTCGCCGGGTTCGATATGCACGTCCGACGCGCGCTGGTCATAAGCCTGCGACAGCAGATTGTTGACAAATTCAATGACCGGAGCCTCTTCCGCCAATTCCCTGAGCTGGTGAATTTCTTTATCTCCGGACACGGCTGCCGCTGTTCCGGAGCGGGAAAGCGCATCAAAGACGCGTTCCAGATCAAAACTCCGCGCCAGAAAAAATGCGGTTTCCCTGTTCGGAAACGCCCGCTCCAACAATTCGCCGAGACTGTCATTCAGCGGATCACGGGCAATGCAGCAGATTTGCCTGTCCGAGTCTTCCCAGACCAGCACTTCCTGATCTGTCCACCATTCGGGATCAAAACCGCTTTGTTTCATTGTCTCGCGGAATATCTGGGAATCCGCAGGAATATTCTGTGAATCCAATATGGAAATGCCCAGCAGTTCGGACAGCACATTCAGCAGCGCATCTTCCGAAAGCGCGCCGATACGCGTCAGAATATTTCCGAGCCTGCCGCCGATGCGATTTTGATAAGCTTCTGCTTTCTGCAAATCTTCAGGCGTAATCAGCTTTTTTTCCTGTAAATATTTTCCGAGAAAGGACAAAATTGCCTGCGCTTTCTGTTTGAGTTTCAGGTTTTGAGTTTTCCTGTTCTCACGTTCTGTATGGGGCGTAGCCTTCCCTGTCATTTCGAGCGTAGCGAGAAATCTTTCCGTCCATGAGTAAGATTTCTCCTCACTGCGTTCGTCGAAATGACATTTTCAAAAAAAATCTCCGACCTCTCATTCGCGTAACACTTAACACCGATTATCATGCCTCGTCAATGGGGTGGAAGGCGTATTTAAAAGGAAAAATTTCCCACCTTTTCTGATATGTTCCGCATATAACAATATTCTGTTGCACTGAAGGGGCAGTTCCGATATACTCTTATTGATTTGGAATCGGGCATAGCGGAAAAGGAAACCTGTCAACCCGCGTTGAGAAAACCTTGG
>DZCT01000507.1 GCA_022736535.1 Desulfatirhabdium butyrativorans
AATCTCTTACAGCATTTCACTGGATTAATTAATTTTTGATAGCGAATTGGTATGAGATTGAGTTTAAGCCGCTCACCCACACGTTCCAGTGTCCCTTGCAGATCAGCTTTCATGGCATCCCGCCTGTGGATGTAGCTGTAATTGCCGATAAGCGACGTTATCAGCGTAATGACAGTGAAAAGAGCGAAAATCAGAACCTTTGAAATCGAAAAATTTTTCATAGGACCTCCTTCATTTTCGGGCTGTACTTTGCGCCTTTGCGAGAAACCCTTTTTATCTCTCGCAAAGAGCACAGAGGGCGCAAAGAAGAGATAAAGAAATTATATCGTTTATATCGTTCAGGCTTTTCTTGGCGTGCTTTGCGCTTTTGCGAGAAACCTTTTTTGTCTCTCGCAGAGAGCGCAGAGAAGAGATGACGTGCCCTTACGCCTCACGATTCGGTCGGATGCTGCCGATATATCTCACGAACCGGCTCAAAAACCAGAGAACACAAAGCGGAATCAAAATTGTCTGAAGGACAAAAACAATCATCAGATTAACGGTATAGTTGGCGTAATCAGAAATTTTGTCTTTCAGAAATAAAATTTTGCTTCTGATGTCAACTGTTTCTTTTGTGTTTTCATACATCTTCTTCAAAGCATTCAAATAGCTCTCAGATTCGTTTTTGTCCTGATCCGCCAAACCTGTGTCTTTTATCTCACGATTTACCTTTTCAAGAGAGGCAATAGATTCATCATACTGTTTTTTCAGAAAAAGATGATATGTGTTTTCACTTACCACCGCAACAGCGGGGATGCAGAACCGGATCACAAGCGAAATCAGCGCCAGTTTATAAGCCCAGATTTTCAAATCCCATCCTGAAATCTGCGGCATCCAAAACCCTATTGAAAGCATAAGCATTGAGAATGACAGCATGATTTTGAAGCCGAGCCATATTCCGATTTCCATGAGAACTTTCTGAATCCCCAGCGAGATGCAGCTCATCAGCATGATCCATGAAAAATGCTCCACCAGATCATTGACCGGATCCAATACTTCCCCTACCGAAAGCTGCACGCCCACGCCTGCCGGAGAAACAGCGACATTCGTACCCTGAATCACAGAAATGATGCCGTTGATGCCCCTGACAATGGCAAAAGTATAGACCGCTCTCTCAATCGTTTCATTGAGATATTTGCTTCCCTTTTTGTCAAACTCTCCGAGAAAGGTTTTCTGAAAAAAAGCGTCAATCTGCGAGAGATAAGACAAGGCAGCAATTGCAAGGACAGCAAGACTTATCAGGATTTTTTTATAGTTTTTTTTCATTATCACACTATTCAGCCATACCGAAATAGAAAATCTGCTCGCCCGGAACAATGCCGGGATCAAACGCAAAGCGTATCTTTTCTAAAAAGCCCCGATAGCCGAGAACGGTCGGTCCTTCCCATTCTTCTGAAACAAAAACGCTGCTTTCGACAGTGAGATCATTTCCGCAGCCCTGTTTTGCTGTCAGACAAATGCTTATATGGTGCAGTGAACCGAAAATTCTTCCGAATCGGGTACTCATGGAGAAAGATTCGATAGGCGGGCTAAGTTCATTTTCCAAAAGTATTGCCAGTTCTCCGCCGATTACAGACCATTCAGCGCCGGTGTCCAACAAAACAAAATCACTTATATCCAGCGTTCCTATCTGACATTTGACAGCAACCGGCAGATACCACCTCCCCACTTTATGGCGGATATAAAAAGATGCACATCCGGTACTCCATAAGCGTCTCTGTTTAAATAACTGCTCCATATTTTTCCTTAATTATAAGCGGACAAACATAACTCCAGCCAGCTTATCGGACTGTTCCAAAGAGCGGTGTAACTCAATACGGCTTTTATGACTGCCGACGAGCGTTCCTTTTTTCAGAGCCACCCATTTTCCTTGATATTTAAAAGCATTATTTTCAAGCCACGCAGAATCTTCTTCCAACCCCTCGTCTGTTCCGGGGTTTCCTACAGCGGCTTTCGGCTCTGCCAATACTCTGCGCCAGTTATCTATCCTGACAGAAATGCCGGGTCTGATACCGGATACAAGTCTTCGGGCTTCCGTAACATCGCCATCCTCAACGCAGCTTCTCAGTTTTTCCACAATCAGTGATTCGTTTTCCATTACAAACGCATCATTTTCTGTCTCTGAGAATTGATTTTTGTTTTCAACAGATTCAAGCATATATTCTTCCTTTTTGTCCATCGTTTCCGGTCAAGGGATTTGTCACGCTATCCGAAGATTTGACAACTCCGTTCTTATTGTCATCTTACGAATTCGCTTTCAAATATTGTTTTATTATATGCGGTAGAGACGCACAGCCGTGCGTCTCTACAATCGGCAATTTTCGTTTTTTAATAGCGAATTGGTATTATAAAAGCGGGGAAAATATTGTCAAATCTAATCATAATTTTAAGGTGTTCCGCCGAAAATTTCTGACATGGGCATTTGACGGTAACCCGCGGGCAAATCAAATGCTGACTCCGGCAATGTCTTGTTTTGAATCTTTACGACTTCATCCTGCTCCCGGTACCCGTCTTCATCATAATCCACCTTTCTGAGAGGCCAGCCTTTGCTCATGACTTCAATAACTTCAGGCGATGAGAGCGTGGCGTCCTGATCGTCTCTTCCGAAAGGCGAATGAAAAGATTTCATCATGTTTCCGAATCTTTTTACATCAAATTCCTTGCTGACCTTCACATCTTCGGCAATCCACAATTCCTGCCGGAGCTGTCCGTTCATCATGACTTCATATTTCTCAACTTCGTATCCGGCGATCTTGTCCGTCTGCTTTCCGGCTTTGACTTCGATTTTTGCCGGCGGCTTCTGAAACTGTTTTCTCATTTCCTGAAGCAAAGACTGTCTCACCTGTTCTCTCTGATTGATCGGAAGCTGGCTCAACTGCTTCTCCATCATCCTGTCCATGTTTTCCATGTTTCTCTGCACCTGCGCCGCAAATTCTTCGGGCGTTCCGGTCCAGTAAGCTTTTCTTTTCGGATCCGCATAAGTGATGATGTTTTTGCTCACATCAACAACCATGATATAATCCGAAGCGGCAAATTTCATCTTATTGTCCTGAATGCAGGAGGTCTGCGTATTGCTCCTGCCGTCATCGCCTTTGGTGTTTTCCACAAATTCCCAACCGGCAAATACCACCGATGCAGATAAAGAAAACAGGACCGCCAGCATAAACATTCTGATTTTCATCTTTGTTCTCCTCTGTGAGTTACGCAGTAGAACGGGTTTGAAACCCGTTTTACTCTGCTGAAATTTCATTTTTTATCTCGTTCCCGCGCTCTGCGTCAATGGCATTAAGTTAAGCGAAAATGTAGGTCGGGGGGAGCCTGCGAACCCCGACATCATCCGGCAGGTGTCGGGGGTCGC
>DZCT01000508.1 GCA_022736535.1 Desulfatirhabdium butyrativorans
GTTACAGGTTACATGTTACAGGTTACAGGTTACATTTCTTTGCGCCCTCTGCGCCTTTGCGAGAAATAAAAAAAAAGGACTGTCAATCTTCCTGAAGTTCCTTCAAACCGGCATAGTAGTCCAGCACCTCCGGGTTTCGGAGCGCATCTTTATTGAGTACCGGTTTGCCTTCAATTATCTTCTTCACCGCCAATTCCACTTTCTTCATGTTGAGCGTATAAGGCACATCCGGGACTTCAAGGATTTTCGCAGGCACATGTCTCGGCGAGGCATTGACGCGAATCGTATCCTTGATTTTCTTTTTGAGTTCCGGCGTCAGTGCATATCCTGAAGCCATTTTGACAAAGAGAATCACTCGGACATCGTTTTTCCAATGCTGCCCGATCACAAGGCTGTCAGCGATTTCTTCAATCTGTTCTACCTGACGGTAGATTTCCGCAGTGCCGATACGCACGCCCCCCGGATTCAGCGTGGCATCGGAGCGTCCGTAAATGACCACGCCGCCCCGCTCGCTGATTTCGATATAGTCGCCGTGCCGCCAGATGTTGGGATACACGTCAAAATACGCGGAGTGATATTTATCGCCCTTGGGATCATCCCAGAAGTAAATCGGCATGGAGGGAAAAGGCGCGCTGCATACTAATTCGCCCTGTCTGCCGATGATCGGCTTTCCTTGTTCGTCAAATGCTTCTACCTTCATTGCCAGCCCCCGGCACTGCAATTCTCCGGCATACACGGGTCCCATGGGATTTCCCAGCGCGAAGCAGCCGTTCAGGTCTGTGCCGCCGGAAATCGAAGCCAACTGAAGGTCCTGTTTGATTTCCTGATACACAAAATCAAAGCCCTCGATGGAAAGGGGCGATCCGGTGGAAAGAACCGCTCTGAGCGGGCTGAGGTCGTATTCTTTGCCGGGTTTTACGCCTTCATTCTGAAGCGCGGCAAGATAACCCGCGCTCGTGCCGAAAACCGTGATTTTCTCATCCTGCGCCATTTTCCAGAGAGAACCGGCCTGGGGATGAAAAGGATTTCCGTCAAACAGCACCAGCGTCGCGCCCACGCCCAGCGAACTGGTCAGCCAGTTCCACATCATCCAGCCGCAGGTCGTAAAGTAGAAAATCGTGTCCTCACGCTTCAAATCCGTATGCAGCACGAGTTCTTTCAGATGATGAATGAGAATGCCGCCCGCGCTCTGCACCATGCACTTGGGAAGTCCGGTCGTGCCGGAAGAATACATGATATAGAGCGGGTGGTCAAAGGGCAGTTGCTCGAATCGGATTTTCAGACCGGATTCGGATGATTTGAAATCATTGTATAAAACCGCTTTCGGGACAGAGCTGATGTCGGGCTTCTGCTCCGTATAAGGCACGACTACCACTTTTTCGACTGAAGGAATTTCTTTCAGAATGTTGGAGATGCGTTCAAGGGAATCCAATTTTTTCCCTTTAAAAGAATAGCCGTTCGCGGTGAACAGCACTTTGGGTTTGATCTGTCCGAAGCGGTCAAGCACGCCTTTGATGCCGAAATCCGGCGAACACGAAGACCATGCCGCGCCGATGCTCGTTGCCGCCAGCATGGCGATAATGGTTTCCGGCATGTTCGGCATGAATCCGGTCACGCGGTCGCCTGATTTTACGCCGAGGTCTCTCAGCGATTTGGCAACCCGTGCGACTTCATCATAGAGCTGCGCGTAAGTCATTCTTCTGGGTTCGGACTCTTCTCCCTTGAAAACCAGCGCAATTTGCTCATCCCGGTATCGAAGAAGATTTTCTGCAAAGTTGAGGCGTGCGCCTGAAAACCATTTGGCGCCGGGCATTTTATGCACATCGTCAATGACTTCATCGTAGGGTTTTGAGGCTTTGATGCCCACAAAATCCCACACAGACGCCCAGAAATCCGGGATGTTGTCAACCGACCACTGATAAAGACCGGGGTAGTCGCTGAATTTTTTGCCGTATTTTTCGGCGATGATATTCATGAAGCGGTACATGTTGGTGCGTCTGATGCGTTCTTCCGAAGGCTTCCATAAGAGTTTTGCCATAGTTTGATTTTCCCTTTCATGGTGTTTAAGCAGAGGCACGCCGCCGGCGCGCCCCTACATTGTCAGATGTTACCGATAATTTTTTTTAATCCATTCAGGATAGCGGTATTTGAGCATATATAAAGCCCACATTCCCTGAACAGTGGTGTGTGCATTCGTGCCTTGCTGTTTCCATTGAAAACGCAGAATATCCGGTCCCCATCCGTGCCAGTCCGCCGACCATCCGCCGTCGGTATCCTGTTTTGCGATGATGCGCTCGACCCAGCGCGGTTTTACAAGATCAGGTCTGCCCACCGCCAGCAGAAATGCGACCCGCTGAAGATAAAGATCAGTGATACGAATATCCCATATTGCTTCAAAAGCAATGCGCTCGGAGAGATGATCTAAAAGCGCGTCCACGTCTTCGCCCTGATATTTCCAGTAAACATAAAGCGAGATCAGTTGATGCGTCAAGGATCCCCAATGATGGGCATTTTCGGAGAACATATCTGCTTTTTCTTCGGCGTTGAGCGGCACTTCAGCAGGCGCAAGCGCGTAAAGCGTCCATCGCTGGTAGTCTTCCAACTGATCTAACTCCGAGCGGCTCATGGGCTTTACTTCTGCCTGCTTGTCTGCCAGACGCCGCCACAGGCTGTTTCCGGGCATCTCCAGATACACTTCCACCATGCGGCGCAGCCTCGGCTCTTCGGACATATCTGCCATATCGTCAATGATGTGAATGAGAAAAAGATTCTGATATTGCAGCACTTGCCCTGTTCTTGCCGTCATCCATGCCGTGCCGAAGAGTACCGCGTCGTCCAATTGACTCACAAATTCCCCGTAAGATTTGGAGCGAAACGAGAAGTTGTTGTTGAGAATCAAAAAAGCGGCCATCAAGAGTGAGATAAAACAAAGCGCCAGAAAGGTCCAGCCCCGCCATTTCAGTTTCAATATCGCGGAGAGCAGGCGATTTTTTTTGTCCCCACGCTCGATATAGAAACGCAGATTTTCCTGTTCCCGCGCAATGCGTTTCTTTGTTTCCTGCTCCCATATTTTGAGTAGAAATGCAGTGTTCGGACGCTCTGTGCAGAAGCGGACAACTCTGCGGTATGTATCTGATACAGCTTTTAAGGGCTTTTTATTCATATCTGCGCAAGAGTTCCGGAAGTAAAAAAAGTTCTCGCAAAGGCGCAAAACCCGCAAAGAAAAAAGATAGAGAAGCGGATGTTCCTAAATCCGAAATGTCCGTGTTCCGGCATTTTTGCGTATTTATTTTATAATGACTCATCCAGTTCGGCTTCCAATCGGTGAAGAATATCTTGAAGTTCCTCAACAGGCTTTTCCGCAAGTTCCTGTTTGGGTGATACAGGGCGTTTCA
>DZCT01000509.1 GCA_022736535.1 Desulfatirhabdium butyrativorans
GACTTACAAGTATGATCCTTCCATCGGGAGTCCGCCCAAGTGCTGGGTGAACACCTCTTCCGGCCGTTCCGCAAGAGAGGATACATCGCTGACTGCGGCTCGGGACCTGCCGTCTCTGTACAAAGCAGGCACGGCAATTACAGTGACGATTTCGGTATCGGCTTCGGCAACGGGCTATACGGTCGAAGAAACGCTGCCTCCGGGTTGGACTGCTGATTCAAAGGAAATAAGCGACGGCGGAACAACCAGCGGCGGATTGGTGCGGTTTCTGATTCCGAGTGCGGGCAGTCAGGCAAAATCGCTGACGTACAAAGCAACCCCGCCCGCTGATGCAAAAGGAATGTACACATTCAGCGGCAAAATCTCTTACGGCGGGAATCCCCCCCAGACGATTGCCGGAGACACCATCACAAGAGATATAAAGCCCGGCGATGTGAACAACGATACAAAAGTTGATCTGGCGGATGCGGTTCTTGCATCTCAGATCGTTGTTGCAAATCCCCCTGAGAATGTGGAAATATTTGTCTGCGCCGACGTGAACAACGACGGCAGAATCGGCATGGAAGAAGCGGCATTTGCGTTAAGGGAAGCGGCCGAAGCGAGATAAAGATTTCTCGCTCCGCTCGAAATGACGATACGGGGTTCGGGGTATGAGGTGCGGGGTCAGCGGCTTCACCCCGAACCTCTGACCTCTGACCCCGAACCCCGTATCTGAGATTTCTCGCTCCGCTCGGAATGACAGAGCGGCTCCGCTCGGAATGACAATTCGCTGCGTCATCAAGCAGAAATGCCCGCCAAATCATCAGCCCGCAAGGTTATTACACCTTGCGGGTTTTTTTATTGGCATCTTTCCGAACAAACACCCTCCTGCGCCGCGGTATTATTTTTTTGCCACGAACGGACACAAATTTTTCACGAATGAAACCACACGAAATTTTTTAATTTTTCACGAACTGAATATAACATGAGTTCGATATAAAACTGACTGATTTTCATATAAAAACTTACCGCAAAGGACGCAGAGAAGCCGCAAAGAGCGCAATAATTTTTATTTCCGCTCTGCCGGAGCGGGAAAAAACTCGGACATTGTGCATTCACAGCGTACTTTGCGTATCCTCCGCGTCCTTTGCGGTAAAAAATTATGTCGAACTCACATGAATATAGTAATCCACTTTTGATTTTTTTACGGCATATTTTCTGCATAAATACCGTATTCCGGTTTCGGATATCCGTCTGTGTCCGTCTGTGTGCGTCTGCGGCAAAAAAAGCAAAATCGGATCAGTATATCAATTCCTGCTGAATCAGCGGATGATTTGTGTTTATTCGTGGCAACATCAGAAAATCTGATCGCCGGGCAAACAGAAATAAAAATTCCTTTTAAAGCAGTCGCATTCATGGTATTATTTTTTATCTGAATCATGGGATAAAAAATTTATCTCTGAAATTTTAAATAAATAGGAGTGGATTTCCATTGAAATTGAAAAAACACCGCATTATCTTTTTTGTCGCTTTTCTGATCTTTATTCTTTTGAATTTCTGTCAGGCTGTTTCTGCGGGCAAAGCGGCGCGGGTGCTGATTCTGCCTTTCACCCTTCATTCGGAAAAAGACCTTTCCTTTCTGAAAGACGGCATCGGCGATATGCTTTCCACCCGCCTGACCCGGGAAGGCGAAGTGCTTCCCATGAACAGGGAAGAAACCCGGCAGACGCTTGCGGAACTGACCGAACCTGTCACGGAACAGTCTGCCGCGGCTGCGGCTCAGAAAGCAGGCGCAGATTATGTGATATTCGGAAGCCTGACGGTTTTGGGAAACAGCGTCAGCACAGATGCGTGTTTCTTTGATGTCCGGAAAAATAAAGCTGCTGTCACTTTTTATGAAACCGGAAAAGATCAAAGCGAGATTATTTCTCATATCAACCGCTTTGCCGTCAAGATCGCCGAAGAGGTTTTCGGTCATAAAAGCGAGCATTCCCAAGCTGTATCCGCGGGAAACGGCGCACGGAAGGCTGCCGATGCGCCGGTTGAGGAAACCCGCAAACATCCCGAAGCGGTCTGGCAGGAATCCGTGAAAGGTCAGACCGGCGTTTCTGAGCCTTTTACTGTCAGCGAATCGCCCGAAGCGATTTCAGAACCGGTTTCAAAATCCGCAGAAGGCTTATGGAAAAGCAGCAATTTCGATATGGAAATCACAGGCATGTCCCTCGGAGATACAGACGGAGACGGCAAAATTGAGATTGTTTTTATCAGTGAAAAAGAGATATTTGTCTGTCGTTACGCCGAGGGCAGATTCGGCAGAGTCGCTGAATTGAAAGAACGTACTTTTTACCGCCTGCTCAGTGTGGATGTGGCGGATATAAACAAAAACGGCATCGCCGAAATTTTTGTCACAAACATCAACAGCAATTATTCGCTGCTTTCTTTTGTGCTGGAATGGGACGGCAAAGAATTTCAAAGAATCGCCGATAACGAAAGCTGGTATTACAGAGTCTTGGATATTCCGAAACAGGGAAAAATATTGCTGGGACAGAAAGCCGGAATGAAAAGCCCTTTTTCCGGCGGAGTTTATGAACTTGAATGGAGCGGCGGACAGTATGTTGCCGGAAAACAGCAGACGCTGCCGGATAAAGCAAATGTTTACGGATTTATTTACGGAGATCTGTTCAATGACGGTCAGGAAAAAGTCATTGCCTTCAGTCCGAGCGAGTATCTCCGCATCACAGATCGGGGCGGAAATGAAGAGTGGGAAAGCACGGACATGATGGGCGGCGGCTCGGTTTATGTTGAATTTCCTGCCGAAGGATCGGCTTCCATCGGAAACGTAAAGGAAATGGACCGTTTTTATCTGCATCCGAGAATACTTCTCGGCGATATGAACAAAGACGGGAAAAATGAAGTCATAGTGGTTGAGAACACGGACATGACCCGGCGGCGGCTTGCCCGGTTCCGCATGTTCAAAAGCGGGCATATCAGTTGTCTGGAATGGGAAAAACTCGGTCTGTATCCCAAGTGGAAAACAAGGGAAATTTCAGGATATATCAGCGATTATTCGTTAAGCGATGCGGACAATGACGGCGAAAACGAACTGGTGTTTTCTGTTATTACAAAAATAGCCTCGATTCTGGGCAACGCAAAAAGTTTTATCGCTTTTCAGGAGATCAGCGGGAAGTGATGCGGGGATTTTTTCTCGTTCCCACGCTCTGCGTCAATTTCGTAGGTTGGGGTGAGCCTGCGAACCCCAACATTTGCCTTGCCGGATGATGAGCCTGCGAACCCCGACATCATCCGGCAGGTTTTCTCGTTTCCATTTTACATTAAAAATATGAACATCAGCGACCTGAATAAAAACTGGGATTTGATTGTTGTCGGCGGGGGCGGGACCGGCGCGGGCACTCT
>DZCT01000510.1 GCA_022736535.1 Desulfatirhabdium butyrativorans
TGAAAAATCGCTTTACGGTCTGAAAAGACCGATTTTTGAAAGCGAATTGGTATTATATACTTGCTAAAATTTCGCTCCACTCCGGAGCCGGGTCCGGAGTGCTAAAATGAAATTTTAGCATTAGCATTTATACACTTGCTAAAATTTCGCTCCGCTCATTTCAGCACTCCGGAGCGTGGAAACGAGATTTTTTTTATTTCCGATAATCTCTGACAGTTATAGGAATTGACGATGAATATAAAAGCATTGGCTGAAAAATTCGGCTTGGAAGTTGCCGCCGGACACAACGGATTGGAGCGGGAGATCAGAGGCGGCTTTTGCGGCGATCTGCTGAGTGACGTGATGGGCAAAGCGCCTGAAGCCTGCGTCTGGCTGACCGTACAGGGACATCAGAACATTGTGGCGGTGGCGGTGCTGCGGGATATGGCAGGCATCATCATCTGCGGCTATCGCCCGGATACTGAAACCAAACAAAAGGCGGATCAGGAAGGAATGCCTGTTCTGACATGGAGCGGCTCGGTCTTTGAACTGGCGGGACGCATTTATGCGGAAATGAAAGAGGGGTGAGAGGTTCGGGGTGAGGGGTTCGGGGAAAAGCCCGCCTCTGACCCCGTACCCCGAACCCCGTACCTCGAACCTGATATATAAAAATGCTGACACATTTCAAAGCCGACCTTCATATTCATACCTGTCTTTCTCCCTGTGCGGAATGGGAGATGACGCCCAAGGCGATCATCGCCAAGAGCCGTGAACAGGGGATTGACATCATTGCGATTTGCGATCATAATTCCGCCGAAAACACTGCGGCGGCGATGCGGGCAGGAAAAAAAAGCGGCGTCTGCGTGCTGCCGGGCATGGAAATCTGTTCCAAAGAAGAAGTTCATATTCTGGCGATTTTTGAATCGCCGGAACATGCCCTTGCCATGCAGACCTATATTTACGCCCATCTGCCCGGAAAAAACAGACCCGAATATTTCGGTCATCAGATTGTCGTGAATGAAGATGATGAGGTGATTGAAGAAAATTCAAGAATGCTCATCGGCGCAACCACGCTGGGTATCCGGGAAATTGTTGACAAAACGCATGAAATGCAGGGCATTAGCATTGCATCCCATGTGGATCGCCCGGCTTTCGGAATCATCAGCCAGCTCGGATTTATTCCTCCTGATCTGCCCCTTGATGCGGTTGAGGTTTCTTTCCGCATGTCTGTCAGAGACGCCCGTGAGAAAATAGCCGGTATCCGTGATCTCCCCTGCATCACATCTTCCGACGCCCATTATCCCGATGATATTGGGAAAATTCGGACAATATTTGAGATAAAAGCGCCGAGTTTTGAGGAAATCCGCCTTGCGTTGCAGGGAAGCGGGGGGAGGAGAGTCTGAATGCCAACAATATTAAGAATCGGCTCTTACAGGTTTTTCTTTTATGCCGGCGATTATGGCGAACCGCCGCATATCCATGTTGAACATGATGATAATATAGCCAAATTTTGGATTGATCCTGTCATATTTGAAAGTAGCAGGGGATTCGGCCGAAAAGATATTAACCGGATACAGAAGCTGGTGGAAAAATATCAGGAAATTTTATTGAGAGGTTGGAATGAATTTTTCAGTGATTAAAACAAATTATATTTTAGCCCGGCATGTCACCGTGACAGATGACACTTTGACGGTTGATCTCACTGACGGCAGGTCTGTATCGGCACCGCTCGCATGGTATCCGAGACTGCTGCATTCAGCGCAGGAGGAGCGAAACAAGTGGCGTCTGATCGGAGGCGGAGAGGGAATATGCTGGCCCGATATAGATGAGGATATCAGCGTTGATAACCTGCTGGCAGGAAAGCAGTCCGGCGAAAGTCTTCATTCATTCAGGAAGTGGCTGGAAGAACGGGGCAGATGAAAAGGTCTGGTGAATGCTGAGATACATACTCCCCGCCAGTCTGTTATTTCCCGTCCGTCTGTCATTTCGAGCATTCCGCTCCCTGTCATTTCGAGCGAAGCGAGAAATCTTAAATTCGGGGTGCGGGGTATGAGGTGCGAGGTCAGAGGCTTCACCCCGAACCTCTGACCTCGAACCCCGAACCTCGTGTCGTCATTTCGAGCGAAGCGAGAAATTTTTCGGAATCGGCAAATGTCTGAACCCTGATTAAAGGATTAAAGGATTTTCATGATTTCGGTTTCGCCTTCCGTCAGTCTGACAGAAATCCCGTTAATCCTTTAATCAGGTGAATCAGGGTTCGGACTTTTGCCGCAAAGACATTTTCCCGCAGAATTCGCTTGACAATTTTGAGGAACAGGTAAAATTTGAAAAAAAGCCCGATGATGATAAGCCTTTTGAGCATCCGTATTATTGGGGGGCGTTTGTCTGCAACGGGAAGTGGGATTAATACCGAATCTCTTTTGACTTTATATGATATTTTTTCCCGCAGAGATCACAGAGAATTATTTAAAAAAATCTCTGCGGTCTCTGCGGGAAAAAAAATGAGAGAATACTTTCAACAGAGATTCTCTGTATAACCCTATATTTTCAGGAGGTCAATCATGGAAATCGAGAAAATGCCGTTGAGCAATCTTCAACTGGAACTACTTAAATTATATGCTTTTGACCTCTCTCATGAGGAATTAGCCGATTTGAAAAAAATGCTTGCCCGTCAGTTTGCAGACCGGCTCAAGGCGGTCTGTGAGGGAAAATCGCTCGCAGGTGAAAATATGGAAACACAGCTTAATGATGAAGAAAAAAATGCGGGTAAAGATTCCTCTGATGTTTTTGATGTTCTGGACAGATTGACAGGCACGGTTGAAGCCCCTTGTGACTGGGCAGCCGACCACGATTATTATTTATACGGCGCACCCCGTAAAAACGACCAAGAGGTTTGATAATCGGTGAACGGTGAACGCATTTTTCTTGACACCGCTTTTGTTCTGGCTTTACTCAATCGCCGGGATCAATATCACCTCAAAGCCAAATCGCTGTTAATCCGCCTTCGGGCAGCTTCCGAAATCTGGGTGAGTGAGGCAATATTGATAGAAATCGGGAACGGACTGGCGGCTGTCAATCGTCAAGGCGCATCGGACTTTATCAGAAGCTGCTATATCACGCCGAATATGAATGTTGTGACAATTGACACACCGCTTCTCAGAAAGGCTTCAGACTTGTATCAGAGCAGAGATGATAAACAATGGGGACTTACAGACTGCATATCCTTTGTGATAATGAAGGAGAATCATCTTTATCTCGCGATGACGGCGGATAAGCATTTTCATCAGGCAGGATTTGAGGCGATGATGTTATCCTAAGAATGAAAAATAAAATATCGAAAAGAATTTGGTAGTGGTGTAGAAGAGGTGATGAACCCTCTCACTGTCATTCTGAGCCGAAGCCCTGAGCGGAG
>DZCT01000066.1:0-7776 GCA_022736535.1 Desulfatirhabdium butyrativorans
ATAAAACAGAAGCTGCTCCCAACTGAGCGGTTTTTTTTAAAAAATCCCGCCGGGACAGAGTATTCGGGAAACAACAGCTTGAATCAAAAGATGAAAAACGCTTTTCGGATTTTTCGGAAGGCAGGAACATATTAACCTCTTCAATGCTTATGTTGGCACAATCCGGGCAATAAAAATTGCCCGGCTGAAAGCTGAAGCCCGCTGAAGCGTGCTGTCTGCGCCGGACAGCCTGCTTCAGCAGGCTTGAGCTTTCAGGCTCGGAATTTATTCCGAGCTGAAGATTACAGCAATCTGTTCAGAGCCGCCATGACCGCATTATAATCCGGCTCATTTGCCACTTCTTTTACAATCTGAATATATTGAATTATCCCTTTGCGATCCACCACGAATACGGCTCTTGCCAGAAGATGCAGTTCTTTTATCAGCACGCCGTAGGCTTTTCCGAAAGCCGCATCCCGATAATCCGAGAGCAGAACCACTTTGTCAACGCCCGCCGCGCCGCACCACCGCGCCTGAGCAAACGGCAGGTCTAAGCTGACGGTCAGAATCAGAACATCTTTTCCGAGCTTTCCGGCTTCCTGATTGAAGCGCCGGGTTTCCATGTCGCACACCGGCGTGTCAAGGGAAGGCACTGCCGAGATAATACAGACTTTTCCCCGATACGATGAAAATCTGACTTTGGAAAGATCATTGGCGACCGCTTCAAAATCCGGTGCCGCCTCTCCGACGGAAAGCGCTTTGCCGAGCAGTGTCAGCGGGTTCCCTTTCATGGTGATGATTCCGGTACGTTCTTCCATTTTTTTTCTCCTCCCGATAAAAAAAATTATATAAATTCCCCGCGGTGTTTTTCCCACAGAGTTCACAGAGTTTTTAAAACCCACAGAGTTCACAGAGTTTTTCTCTGTGTTCTCTGTGCCTTCTCTGTGTCCTCTGTGGGAAAAAATTCCCCGCAGTGTTTTTCCCACAGAGTTCACAGAGTTTTTCTCCGTGTTCTCTGTGCCTTCTCTGTGTCCTCTGTGGGAAAAAATTCCCCGCAGTGTTCAGGTGTCCATCAATTCTTTAATGACTTCAAGCAACTGAGGGTTTAAGGGACGCCATTTGGGATGAATCGCCTTGCCTTCATGCCAGGCAAATTCAATGACATCATATCGCTCCGGGATAATATGCTTGCCGTCCTGCCCATACACTTTTGTGGGATAATGCTCTATCCACAGCATCCGATGCGGATCAATCCCGAAATCCCTTGTGACGCTGGTGGCAATATGTCCGGCGCAGCTTCTCACCGACATCCGGCTTTCAGGAATATCTGAAACCACGACAATCATCGGTCTCAGATGTGCAAGACCCGCAGCGCCTCCCTTTTTGAGGTCATAAATTCGGAGCCGGCAACTGCCGCTGCCGAGTTTCAGCTTGCCGCCCCACCCTTCCCATGAATATATGTCGTCGTGTATCAGCATCATAAAAGCCTCTTATTTTTTTAACAGAGGTATTCAGGGTATTTCAATAGGTTAAACTGCATATTATCCTGCATATCCTGTGTATCCCTGTTAATTTCCGACAATCCTGAAAATCCTGATTCAGACAGAGGATTGCGTCTAAAACCCGAAGAAATTCTGAATCTGATTCAGAATCTGCGTTGCAAGGGTCTCTTTGTCTATTTTCTCCATCTTATGCTTGCTTTTCTGTGATTCCGTAGCCATTTTCCGTTTTGCCAGCACCTCGCTGAGAAGTTTTGAAATTTCCGGCTGCGAACTGATCAGCGGATAAATATCTTCCTTTGTTATTTCAAGCAGATGCGTCTCTGCAACCGAAACAATTGTCGCGGTTCTGGGTTCGCCGGTGAGCAGCGCCATTTCGCCGAAAAAGTCTCCGGCGCCCAGACGGGCGACAATGATTTCCCCTTCAGCGGATTTTACTTTTACAGCAAGCGCGCCTTCCACCACAATGAACAGAGAATCGCCCGCGTCTCCTTCTTTCACAACGATTTCGTCTTTGGGCGCATACCGGCTCCGCATTCTCCTGCTGAGTTCAAGCTTTGCCTCGTCAGGGAAAGGTTTGAAGATGTACAAGCCCTGCAAAATGGCAAGGGGATTGTTCAGACTTTCGCTTTTGCGCCGCTTGATTCCCTGCATCAGCGCCATCTGAACTTCTTCCCGCTTCATGACATGCTCGATGCCGGCATGTTTCAGATGCGTCCAGACATTCAGCCATACCGCTTCGTTATGGGCAAATTTTTTTCCGTAATCCTTAACATAGGTGCTGATCAGATAATTGGCAGCCCATGATTCGCTCTGTCCGGTCATGCCTGCGGTAAGTCCCAGAAAACGGGTGCTGGGTCCCTGGTCGCTTAACACACATTCGGTGGCCAGCGCGGCGTTCAGCAGCACTTTTTTGACCCGTTCGGGCGGATGAGAGGGATCCACATGAATCGTAAAATATTTCCAGTAACAGTCTGAGGGAGAACTGAAATTCTCGATAGAAGACTCCGAAGCCTGACTGTTGGGAATGCTCAACACCGTATCGTCACGGGTCTGCACGCGGGTGGTCCGCCAGTTGATGTCAACCACTTTTCCTTCGGTAAAAGAACCGATTTTTACCCAGTCGTCAATTTTGAAGGGACGCTCGATGTTGATGGCAATACCGGAAAAAATGTTTGAGATATTGATCTGAACCGCGAGACCCACAATCATGGCAATAACGCCGGAGGTTGCCAGAAGACTGGTGAGTTTCTGATTGAACACAAACGCGACAATTGCCATGATCGCGAGAATAAGAATAATCAGAGAAACCAGGCCCCGCACAATCTTTGGAATCGGCTGGTGAGTCCGGTTTTCCGCAGGAACCCATACAAAACGCTCCATGGCTGCCATAAGAAAAAATGCCAGCATCACCCACCAGATGATGTCAAATCCGGTGACAATGATTTCAAAAAGCCCGGGGGTGCTTGTGAGCTCTTTCGAGAGCGCGTCTAAAACAAAGACTTCGGATGACAGAAACATCAGAAAAAATAAAATAAACTGAAATATCCATACAATCTGTAAAAACTTCAATGCTTTTTTCCGAATCGGATCCTCGTAGAATTCGTCGCTGACTTTTCCTTTTTTAGCCTCGTCTTTTCGCAGGCTTCGGATATTGTTTCTGACAAAATACAGCAGCACCGAAGTTGTGATAAAAGAGAGTAACAAAAGATAGGTCGAAAGTTTTACGGGCAGACTCCGGCGTAAACTGAGTTTGTCTTCGACAATGCGAATGCCCACATTGAAGCGGGAATATTTCAGGGTTCCGCCCCGGACATTGAAATGTTCGGGGTCTCCGAGCAGGTCTTCTTCCGCAATATCCTGAAAAAACCAGACTTCATTGATCTTCCACCCGTAAGACGAACTGAGAATATCGCGATCTTTTTTCATTTTTTCCAAAAGAAGATTGTCGCTTGCCGCTCTCATGCCGAGAATGTCTTTGACTAAAATCAGATTGGTCCGATCCATTGCCCGGGGCCTGAAACTGACGCCCAGAATATGCTGTCCGAAAACATGCAGGTTGGGAAGAAAATCTGCCCGGAATTTTCCTTTGACATGATACAGACGGTAACTCAGGTTGCCTTTTATTTTCTGATACGCGGGTTTTTCCAGCAGAATCGGGTCCACCGCATTGAGAAATTCAATGTCATGGACGTTGATATCTCCCTGATAGCGGAACCAGAGAAAAAAATCCAGATCATAGGTAAAGGTCTTTGTATCCAATGCACTGATTTCATTTATTTTGATGCCTGTATAAACCACGTTTATCTTATAGGCATATTTCCCGTCAAAAATCGTGACCCTGCCCTCTTCCTCGGCGGTTTTGAAATTGGGTACCTCGTTGATGTTGGGTATTGCCTGAAACTGCGTCAGGGCGGAAATCAGATTCTGTCTTCTGTAAACGCCGATGCATATCGGTTTCTGCGAATCTCTCTGCTCGTCAAAAAAATTATAGCCGGTTACGCCTTCAACAGCATCGTACATATTGTTGAGATTTGCAAGATAATTCCGAATCCGCTGCCGTTTTTCATGCACGGAAACTTTTGCCTTGCTTTTCCGGTCTGCTTCTGTATCAACAGTGTTTTTTACAGCTTCCACAATCACCATTGCGGTATCGTAGGCAAATGCCGCGTGCCAGCCCGGGTCCTCTTTGTAAGCCGCCATATAGGATTCCCTGAATTTCAGCCCCATCTCATTGGTGGTGTCAAAGATCAGGGGCGTGGTGACGTGAATGCCGTCTGTGTAAAATCCCGGATTGCTCCGTTCTTTGGGAAAAGCCGTAAATGCCTGCTGAAAAGATTCTGAAGCAAAACTGTCCGGCGCGACAATGGGGTTTTCAATCAGCGCGTCCCGTATGAGTTTGACTAAGCGGACGCCCTCATCTGCATGGGCGGAAAGAAAAATAACGCCGGCGTCGTTTTTATAGCGCAGTTCATTGACGATCTGCGCCAATTCCTGATCCAAAGAATCGCTGTTGATTTTAAATTCCCATCTGTATTTTACATCAACCCCCATGGCTCTGGAGGTTTCTTCAAAAACATCGGCGAGATAGGAACCGTAAGCCGCATCTTCCCGAATGATGCTGACGGTGTTCAGTCCCAGAACCTTTCCCGAATAGGTGGCAAGAAAACGCCCCTGAAGATTGTCATTGAAAGACGAACGGAAATACCATTCATTGTCCTGTGTGACCCTCACATTGGTTGACGCGGGACTGATGGCAGGAAGGCCGTATTTTTTATAGACCTTGCCCGCGCTGATGGAACAGGTGCTGTAATGATGCCCGATCACCGCAAGCGCACGGTTCTGATTGATGATTTCAAGGGCTTTTTCAGCAGCCCGGTCCGGTTTGTTCTGATCGTCAAAGACATCCAGCACAATTTCTTTTCCGTTGATGCCGCCTTTCCGGTTTATCATATCCAGATAGAGATTGACACCCTGAAGAAAGGATTTCCCCACTGCCGCGCTGGGACCGGACATGGGGGCTGTCATGGCAATATGAACGGTTTCTTTTTTAAAAAAGAGGCTGTAAATTCCCCAGACCAGCAAATACAAAAGCGTGACAGCCGCAACTACACGAATAATGAACTTCAGTTTCATAATGTTTGAAATACCAGTCGGTTTAAGTTTTTACGAGTTACGCAGTTGAACTCGTTCCCGCGCGGCGCGTCAATGCCGTTAAGTTAAGAGCGCCTTGCCCGTCGGAAATCCCCCCTTGAGGGGGGCAGGGGGGTGTTGCGGTACCGCCCGCGGACGTTTCGGAGAGAAACCTTTCCCGCGCCGGAAACACCCCCCTGCCCCCCTCAAGGGGGGATTTTCAGGCGTCCGCCCTTAACTTAATGGCATTAGGCAGGGGGGTGTTGCGGTACCGCCCGCGGACGTTTCGGAGAGAAACCTTTCCCGCGCCGGAAACACCCCCCGGCCCCCCCTCAAGGGGGGAGTTGCCGCTTAACTTGACGGCATTGGCGCGGCGCGTGGGAACGAGAAAATACCTGCCGGTTTAAATTTTACAAGGATTGACAGTCCCGTCAATTTTATAAGTCCTGTTAATCCTGTCAATCCTGCAATTTACACAAAAACGATAAAAAAGAATACATTTTTCTTTTACTTTATGATAAAAAACCTTTCTTATTTATTCAAGAAAGAAAATTCATTCATCATGGATTTTATCCGAATTTTAAAAAATAACAATATGAATACGCTTTCAGCATTCAGGAACAGAGAATTTTTTTTCAAACATTTTCAGGAGGGTAAAATGCTAAAAAAAACATTGGGTTTCAAACTGGTTGTCGGCGGTATCCTTATTGTTTCTGTTCCGCTGCTGATTGCAGGACTTTTTTCCGTTACCATGTCCTCAGAAGCAATGAAAAAACTATCCGAAGAACAGGCGGTCCATCTTGCCAAAAATTTTGCCGATATGGTCAATATCCTGCTCTTACAGGAACTGAAAATCGCCAAAGAACTTGCAGTCGGCAACACCACCGTCAAAACAGCGACAGTTGTTACGGAACGGGGCATCGAAAATGCAGGCGATGATATAAAAAAGCTGAATACAAAACTTTCAGGCGCAATGAAGGCTATCGGAAAAAATTATGAAACACTGTTGGCGGCAAATGCCGAAGGTCTTGTTTTTGCCGACGGCCACGGGGGGAGTTCCGAAAATATTTCCATTGAGGACCGTGAATATTTCCAAATTGCAAAAGCCGGAACGGCAAATATCGGAAAGCCTGTTATATCAAGAGTTTCAGGAAATCCGATGGTGCCGGTCTGTGCGCCGATTTATTCTTCCGAAGAAAAATTTGCCGGCGCGGTGGTTGCCCTGCTTAAATTGGATTTTCTCTATGAAGATATAGCGGCTGTCAAAATCGGCAGAACAGGCTACCCTTTTGTAACCGACAAAAGCGGAATCTGTATTGCACATCCTAAAAAAGAATTTATATTCAAGATAAATGTTAATAAGAATATCGGTATGGAAGAAATCGCGGCAGCCATATCAGAAGGAAAAACCGGCGTCAAATCCTATGCCTTCCGGGGAACCCGGAAAATTGCCGGATTCGCGCCGGTCAAATCAACAGGCTGGTATGTGACCGTCACTAAAAACAGAGAAGAATTCATGGCAACTCCCATTGCCATGAGAAACCTTATGCTGGCGGTGGGAACTGTTTTCCTGATTCTGACAATTTTTGTGGTTCTGGTATTGTCCCGGCGTATTTCTGACCCTATTATGCGGGTGGTGCGGGG
Source organism: Desulfatirhabdium butyrativorans (assembly GCA_022736535.1). Classification (GTDB taxonomy): domain Bacteria; phylum Desulfobacterota; class Desulfobacteria; order Desulfobacterales; family JAIFKL01; genus JAIFKL01. The sequence goes on from DZCT01000066.1 coordinate 6,756, forward strand.
GCTGACCGACAGTTCGGCGCAGGTCTCGGCTGCGGCTTATGAAATTTCAGCCACCGGTCATTCGCTGGCTGAAAATGCCTCGGAACAGGCGGCTTCCGGCGAGGAAACCGCGGCAACGCTGGAGCAGATCAGCGCAATGAGTCAGGAAACGTCAAAACTGACACAGGGCGCGGAAATGCTGATGAATGAAAACATCGCCAAATCCGGTCAGTCCCTCAAGTCGCTGATCGAACTGACGCTGAAAATGTCCCTGATTGAAGCGGACAGCGGACAGATGGGCGAAATTATAAAAACCATTGATTCAATTGCTTTTCAGACCAATCTGCTGGCGCTGAATGCGGCAGTGGAGGCTGCCCGCGCCGGTTCAGCCGGGGCAGGGTTTGCCGTCGTGGCAGGAGAAGTGAAAAATCTGGCGATGAAAACGGCAGAGGCAGCAAAACATACGCAGACGCTGCTGGATACCAACATCAGGCGGGTCAGCGAGGCTGCCCAGTCCATTAAAGAAATCAACAATGATTTTGAAGCCATTATCGAATCTGCGACCATTATGGGAGAAAAAACCGCCGCCATTACCGAAGCCAGCAAAGAGCAGGCGCACGGCATTGAGCAGATCAGCAAAGCGGCAAATGAAATCGAGCAGGTCACCCAGCAGATGGCAGCCAGCGCGGAAGAATCCGCTTCTGCTGCCGCAGAACTTTCTGCGCAGGCGGAAATGCTCAAAAAGTTTGTGTATGATCTTGCGGCGATTATCAGCGGCGAACAGGACTGATACACGCGTAGAGGCACGCCGCCCCCGGATCGCAGGCACAGCCGGCATCGCAGCTGTACTGTGAAAAGGACTGATACACGCGTAGAGGCACGCCGCCGTTTAACTGAGTTCGGAGAACTGTCTGAACCGCTGATTCGCCTGATTGCGGCTCTGAAGCTGATTCCGTCTGATTGCCGCTCTGAAGTAGGGTGGGCAGCTTGCTGCCCACATTACTGCTGTCACCCTGCTTACTGTTGCTGTCACCCTGAACGC
>DZCT01000066.1:7876-15802 GCA_022736535.1 Desulfatirhabdium butyrativorans
AGTGAAGGGTCTCGGTGCGGAACGTGCGAGATTCTTCGCTCCGCTCAGAATGACACGGTGTACGGTCAGAATGACACAGTGTCTTGTCACCCTGAACGCAGTGAAGGGTCTCGGTGCGGAACGTGCGAGATTCTTCGCTCCGCTCAGAATGACAAGGTGTACGCTCAGAATGACACGGTGTACGGTCAGAATGACAAGGTGTGCGCTCAGAATGACACATTGTCTTGTCACCCTGAACGCAGTGAAGGGTCTCAGCGCGGAACGTGCGAGATTCTTCGCTCCGCTCAGAATGACACGGTTTACGCTCAGAATGACACAGTGTACGCTTGGAAAGACAGTTCCTTCTGCTTTTCTTTGCGCCCTTGGCGTTCTTTGCGAGAAATCTTACGGAGCATAAAAATGAAAATTGTTGCAATGATTCCTTCGAGATACGGTTCCACCCGTTTTGAAGGAAAACCGCTGGCGCTTATCTCCGGCAAACCCATGATTCAATGGGTTTGCGAAAGAACAAAGCAGGCTGAAAATATTACAGATGTCCTTGTCGCCACCGATGATCCGAGAATATTCGATGCGGTGGAACATTTCGGCGGAAAAGCCGTCCTCACTTCAAAAGATAACAGATCGGGAACAGACAGACTTGCGGAAGCTGCTGAAATAACAGGTTTAGATATGGATGACATTGTCGTCAATGTGCAGGGAGATCAGCCGCTGATTGATCCCCGGTGTCTGGATCAGGTGGTCAGCCCGCTCAAATCCGAAATTGAGCGAGGGCTTATTTCTGCAAAAACAGCGTCATCTGCTGACCTGATGCCTCCTCGCCCTGCATTTGAAATGACAACGCTCGCATTTAAAATCGTGAATGCCGAGGAAATCAGCAATCCCAAAGATGTAAAAGTGGTATTTGACAACAAGGGATTTGCGCTTTATTTTTCCCGGTCTCCCATTCCCTGCGCCCGCGACGCTTCCGCTATATTCGACACTTACAAACATCTCGGCGTTTATGCTTATACCCGCCGCTTTCTGGAGATATTCAGACAGTTCCCTGAAGGAAAATTGGAAGCGATTGAGAAATTGGAACAGCTCCGAGCCCTTGAACACGGACATAAAATTATGACCGTTGTTACAGAATACGACTCGCCGGAAGTGGATATTCCGGAAGATATTGCCAGAATTGAAAAAATCCTGACCGATCAGACCCGAAATCAGTTTCAGGGCTGAAAACACAGGCAGGAACAAGCCCACGGAACCGTGCGCTTCGGCGCGGTTCCGCACAGTTCTTTAAGATGGTTTGTCATCTTAAAAAATCGGATCAAGTCCGGCCTGTTTGCAAATCTTATTCGCCGTAATCCGGTCAAGCTGCTTGTGTCTTTTGACCGGAATAACCTTTGTCCCGTTATAATAAACCGAGTGATTGGCGCCCTCCCTGAGAAGATAAAAACCGTTCTTCTCCATATATCGTATCAGATCAAGTCGTTTGACAGACATGCCCTTCCTCAGCCGAAAGTTCTTCAACAATAACAGAATCGGCAACGGGAATCGGTCTGTCAAGTTCACGGTAGGCAAGCATCATCTCATTCAGGGCGTCTTTCAGCATCAGACGGCATTCCTCAAGATTCTTTCCTTCCGTAATCACCTCGGGCCACTCAATCAGTTCGCCTGTATAGCCGGAATCGGTTTTCGTGTATTTGGCGGTATAAGCAATCTTTTTTGTGTCCGGAAACAAATTCATCTCCCGTCTCTTTCTTTTTCAATCAGGAGTTAATAGTTATCCAAAATATATAAAATTATATAAAAATATATAAGAAAGGTTTTGAAACCGGCACCGTATCGTCCGGTGAGAAACCGGTGAAGAATGTTGAGCGAGCCGACAAAATCAGCCTGTTCCCGGTACCCGCATTTCAGGCACTCAAATTCCTCACCCCTGCGGTTCTCCCTCTGAGTATGGGTACAGCGGGGACACCGCTGACTGGTCTTATACGGGCTGACAGTGCCGTAGGGTGGACTAAGCGAAGTGTGTCCACCCTAAGCGAAGTGTGTCCACCTTCTGTTGCTTCAGCGCAGTTGAACTTTCAGGCGGGGAAATTCATTCCCCGCTGCTGATTTAAAATCTGTTCCGATAAAAAGCAAACCGTTCTCTGACGCTCGCCAATGACCCGGCATCGGGATATTTTTTCATTCGCTCCCGGCACCTTGCGATTCTCGCGGAAAGGGGCGGATGCGTGGAAAACCAGGATCCCTCTTTGCGGGCGGTTGCCTCTTTTTCATTAAGTATTTCAAGAACTTTTATCAAACCTTCGGGATCATAGCCGGTTCGGTAAGCAATCTCCATCCCGGACATATCTGCCTCATACTCCATGTTCTGATCCAACCCTCTGTCAAACAGCACATTCTGAAGCGTTCCGATCATCTCCTTAAATTTTTTGCCTTTTTCCCCCTTCATTGCCGCATCGCCGATTTTGGCAACCCCCTCAAAAAACTTTGCTCTTTTCACAGACTGAAGCGCGTGCCGGTGTCCCACATGCGCGGCTTCATGCGCCAGCACGCCTGCCAACTGCGATTCGTCCTCCATTGCCCTGACCAATGCCGAACTGACGAAAATGATGCCTCCGGGACAGGAAAAAGCATTGTAAATCGGGCTGTTGACCACCACAAAATAAAAAGGAATATTGGGACGGGCGGAATTGCGCGCCACCGCATTTCCGACCAAACTGACATATTTCTGAACGCCCGAATCTTTTACCGGAAGCCCGTAACGCCGGAAACCTTCAAGCGCAAGCGTTTCTCCGATGGCAAATTCCGACTGGTAATCCAATTCGCCCGCGCTTGCAGCCATCGCGCCCGCGCCTTCCAGAATTTTTACCGCTTTCTGCAAATCCTTTGACTGACCCTGCGGATCCGCCATCTTCACGGCTTCCGCAAGACACCCGGGCGTTATCATCAGAAGTCCGGCAGCGCCGGCAAGCCTGAGAAAATCCCGGCGCTCTTTGCTGAATCCGGGAATGTTGTCTGCTTCTTTTTCCGATTTCATTTCGCATATTCTCCGATGTTGCCCTGTTTGAGAAAAGTTTCAGTTTCATTCCGGTCGGTTCGCGATTTCAGAACGCTGTCCAATGCTTTCCGGCATTCCTCCGGCGTCCCGTTTTCTGCTGCATACACTTCTGCCTCCGGCGAAAGTCCCCGAATACTTCTGGAGGTGTCTGACTGATTTGCCTTGATGCCGGAGCCGGTCAGTTGTCCCAAAGCGCTTCCCAGAGATGTTCCGGCTGTTGCAGATTTTGCAGGCGGTTTGTTTGAGACTTTGCCGCGATAAATCCATCCTTTTTTGCCCGAAGCCGTTGAGACCTGATACCATTTGCTGTCGGAGGACAGCAGCGTCAGCGGCGTTCCCAGCGGCAGTTCGGCGATGGTGTCGGCAGATGCGGTTTTATCCGCTTTGAGCTTTGCATCTGCCGAAGACACCCATAGCTTTTCAGCCCCTGCCATCCCCGCGGAAGCAAAGAAAAAAAGGCTGAAAATTCCTGTCAGAACAAAGAGCAGGCGATTCATGTTTCACCTCGTTTCTGTAAAAAAAGTGTGATGTGAGATTCTCTGTGTAAGGATAAATTTCTTATATATCCTATAACTGATGATTTTGCAATAAGGCTGCAAGTGACGCAGTTGAATTTTTGGCACCGCGCGGAAAAGCAGGTGATCTGTAAAATGACAAAATGAATCGCTCGAAATGACAGAATGTAGGGTGGGCAGCTTGGTGCCCGCCTTACCGAAGCTTTTCTGCCTCCGATAAGGCTGCAAGTTACGCAGAATGTAGGGTGGGCAGCTTGCTGCCCACCGAATGTATAAATAACTTGAATTATTTGAATTATGAAATAACAACACGGTGGGCATTTCATGCCCACCCTACTGCCTCCGTTGTGGGGCTGCTGCAAGCAAAATTTGTGCAGATATAAGCCGTGGCTTTGCCGTCCACAGCCTTTAATTCTGCTGTAAATTGAGCAATCTTGGAAAGCGTCTCGGCATTCTGCGGGGTCTTGAGCAGCAGGACATGATGCGGCGCAAAACGCCGGTTCAGCGCGGCAAGCATGGCATGAGTGTCCGCCGCTTCCGGCTCGCCGACAATGACGACCTCCCGGGCAGTTCCCGTGATAAAATCCGTTCCCAGCAGAAAATACGTGTATGCCGAAGGATACGCGCTGACCGTTCCCGAAAAAGCCCGGGCAAGTTCAACCGCTCTGTTTTCCCATTTCATGTTTCCGGTGAGCCGGGACAAATGCAGCAGATTCAGCAGCGACACAGAATTTGCCGAAGGCAGCGCGCCGTCATAAATTTCTTTGGGACGCGCGGGCAGTTCGTGATGTTCTGCCGCGGTGAGAAAAAATCCGCCGCTTTTTTCATCCCAATATTTGGCAAGCATAAGTTCCTGAAGACCAATCGCCTGCTCCAGATCATCCGGGTCAAACAGGCTTCTGTAAAGTTCCAGAAGCCCCCGGATCAGAAAGGCGTAATCATTGGCAGTCGCCGGAATGCCTGCTTCTTCTTCCCGGAAACGGTGCAACAGTTCGCCGTTCTTGTCTTTCATGTTTGTCAGAATAAAGCGGGCGGCTTTCCGCGCGGCAGTTGCGTATTCCGGCTTGTTCAGAATCCGTGCGCCCGCTGCCAGCGCGGCGATCATCAGCCCGTTCCAGTCCGCAAGCACTTTGTCATCTTTCAGCGGATGAATCCGTTTTTCCCGTGATTCAAAGAGCTTTTTCCGGGCATTTTCCCACCGAGCCGCGAGCGCGTCTGTGTCCATGCCCTGTTTTTCAGCCCATTGAGACAAAGGCATGGACAGATGCAGAATATTTGCGCCGGTTTTCTTTTGCGAAGCTTCTTCGGAAAAATTGCCGTCCTGAGTCATATTGAACATCTTTTCAAATAATTGCGCTTCATCTCCCAACACTTGCCGAAATGTCTCAATGTCCCACACATAAAATTTGCCTTCCTCACCCTCGCTGTCCGCGTCTTCGGCTGCGAAAAACCCGCCCTGCTCCGAAGTCATATCCCGAAGCAGATAAGTAAAAATTTCTTCTGCGGTTTTTGCGAAAAACGGCTCCTGCGTGATCTGAAAAGTTTCCAGATACGACATGGCAAGCAAAGCCTGATCGTACAGCATTTTCTCAAAATGCGGGAGCAGCCATTGTTTGTCTGTGGCATAGCGGTGAAATCCGAATCCGACATGGTCCCAGATTCCGCCGAGACGCATCGCGGTCAGGGTCTTTTTTACCATGTTCAAAGCCTCGGTTTTGCCGCTTCGGTGAAAATAGCGCAGCAGAAAGAGCATGCGGTGGGGCGTGGGAAATTTCGGCGCGGCTTCAAAGCCGCCGAAGCGGTAATCAAAAGCCTGTTCAAGCTGGGAACAGGCTTGATCTAAAACAGATGCGGCAGGCACTTCCGCGGCGGAAAATGCAAAGGAATTTTGCAGCGCGTCCGCGATGCTCTTTGCCGAATTGAGAATATTATCTTTTTGAGATGTCCAGAGTTTTTTCACTCCCTGACAAAGTTCAATCAAACCCATCCGTCCGAACCGGCTTGTTTTCGGAAGATAAGTTGCTGCAAAAAAAGGCTTTTTGTCCGGCATCATCAATATCGTCAAGGGCCAGCCCCCGCTTTTGTTCAGCAGATGGCAGACCGCCATATACACCGCGTCAATATCGGGACGCTCTTCTCTGTCCACTTTGATGCAGACAAAGGCGTCATTCAGATGCCCTGCGGCTTCGCTGTCTTCAAAAGATTCTTTTTCCATGACATGACACCAGTGGCAGGTGGCATATCCGATGGAAAGAAATACGGGTTTGTTTTCGGCTTGGGCTTTTGCAAAGGCTTCATCGCCCCAAGGATACCAGTCAACGGGGTTGTGCGCGTGCTGAAGCAGATAAGGGCTTTTTTCACGGCTCAGACGGTTGGGAAGCATATTTTTTTTCCTTATAAATTAAGAGGTAATTAGGATAAAAAATAATGCCGTCCGGGCATAAGTTCAAGCGGGATTTTGAAAATACAGCGAAAAACCGTTGCTGTGTTTTTGGGGGATGAATGAGTGAATGAGCGCCGCAAGGTCGGATTCGGGGCGGGGCAGGAAGTGATACAATGTTTTGAGGAGGGGTTGTATCGGGAGATCACACTCGGACGGAGAGATTCGGGGCGGTTTTGGGATAACAACAAGTTAAGCGGCGGGCAATAGCCCGTCCGCAAGCAACGCCGGGTTAGGTGTTCTTCTTCCCAGTGATATAGAAAACGTGATTTTTATCAAGAAAAACCACATAAAAAACATCATCTAATATGTGTCCAATTACACATTCTTTTCCTTTTATATGCATTGATGCCCATTCCGCATCTTCTGGAACATTATTCGGATGAGTAAAATTTGAGTTTATTGGAAATAAGTCATATGTTTTAAATTTATCACCAAATACTTTATCCATTGTCAAGTTGGAATAATGTATAAATTTATCCATTGTCACAGATAGCAATCCTTCTTGTTCCCAATCTTGAAAAGACTGCCCCTGATTATTGCAGAAATATTTAAAGCTGAGTTTTAAATACCGCTTATTTTTAATTTCCTCTATTCGAGATTTCCCGATAATCAAACTGCTCTTTTTCTGAGATTTTCCTTTAATACGGCTCATTGCTGATATAATAACTTGCTATAGTATTCCTTCATTGTTTTCTTTGAAATTTCATTAGAACATTTTTCGGCAGGTTCAATTTCTTTTCTTGCTTCTACCCAAGGGCGTTCACTATGAGTCAGGCATTCCAAATGATATGCAGATTTATCTCCATATTCATTAAGAACGTCGTTAATCAATTCAATTTGATCCTGTACTAAATACTGTTCCATAATTTTTTCAACGGTATTTTTCTCATGTTCATCAATATACACAAGATTATTCAATGTCATCATTCCATAATCTCGATAATGATACCAAATATTTCGTAATACAGGTCCGTGCATCCATGCTTCAAATTTATCAGGTATCAGTTCACAATCCAATATTGCAAGATGCCATGCTTCAATATAATAGAGAAGTTTTTGAAGTTTCAGATGAGGCATCTGTCCAAGTTTGGCAAGCACATATTTGGCTAATGTTATTGAACCTGTCGTATTCATAAAAATTTCCTTTTTTTATACACCTAACGATGAAATAAGCAGTGAGCGAAGCGAATCTGCTTCATTGCCGGGTTTTACGGTGAGCGAAGCGAATCCGTAAAACCAGTGATTAGCCGGTTTTTTTCCGCCTGACATGAAAAATCGGATGTTATGCGGAAGAGGCAAATTTCATACCGCACACGCCCTTCCGCCGCCTGATTCTCCGTCTGCACGGACTGAAAACCGCCGGTTTTCAGTCCGGACGATGATTACATGAACGCCGAATTTTATTTTCGATTTTTTTGCTGTCAGATCATAAGATGATGATTAAAACCGATCTCAAAATTTGAGATATAAAAATATAACACAGCCTGAACAGATGTCAAGCCGGATTTTAAAAATACGGGAAAACGCCGTTTCCGGTGTTTTTGGGGGATGAGTGAATGAGCGCCGCAAGGTCGGATTCGGGGCGGGGCAGGAAGTGATATAATAGACCTCTTTCAAAAGTGGGAGTTGCTCACTTGATTTTATTGGATAAAACTTGACTTTTGAAAGAGGTCTAATGTTTCAAGCGGAGGGTTGTATCAAGAGATTGTACTCGGGCGGACAGATTCGGGGCGGTTTTGGGATAACAACAAGTAAGCGGCTACGGTAAGCCGTCCGCTTGACCGCTTGTTTAGGCTTTTTTATGCGCTTTTATTTGTATCCACATCAATATATGATGATTTACTTTGGGATATTTTTCCATACTTTAACATGATTTCATCTGTCTCTCTCTTAATCATTTTTGCCATATTATGCAAATC
>DZCT01000511.1 GCA_022736535.1 Desulfatirhabdium butyrativorans
TATTATAAAAAATGAGATTCTTCGCTCCGCTCAGAATGACACCCCGAAATCACCTCTTCTACACCACTACCGAAGAACAAGATAACTGATGAGTCAGAATTTCCTTGTCATTTCGAGCGAAGCGAGCCGAATCTTATAAAATGGGCTTTCCGTTCATAAGTGTAAGATTTCTCCTCACTTCGTTCGTCGAAATGACAGATCGGGTAAAAACTCTCTGATCATCATTATCGGGTTTATTTTTTATAGAAAACTTTTCTTTGCGTTCTCTGCGTCCTTTGCGAGAGATAATAAAAATATGAACATACCGAATTTTGAAAATTGCCGGGTGCTTGTCGCCGGCGATCTGATGCTTGACGAATATGTATGGGGAGATGTTGACCGCATTTCTCCCGAAGCCCCGGTTCAGATTGTCTCAGTCAGAAGCGAAGATGACACGCTGGGCGGCGCGGGAAATGTTGTGAACAATCTTGCTGCGCTGGGAGCAAAAGTTTCTGTGGCAGGAGTGATCGGCGACAGCGACAACGGGAAACGCCTGCTCGGAAAGCTGCGTGAACTCGGAACAGATGCAGGCGGCGTGATTCAGGAACCCGGACGACTCACCACCCGCAAAACAAGAGTCATTGCCGCGAACCAGCATGTGCTGAGGATTGACAGGGAAACCCGAAAGGAAATTTCAGAACACACACTTGAGCGAATCACGGAATTTATTGAAAAAAAAATACCCGAAAGCGATGTTGTTCTGATTTCCGACTACGGCAAAGGCTTGCTGACAAATACGCTGCTGTCAAGACTGACTGCTCTTGCCGAAGCTCACAGAAAACTCACCGTCGCTGACCCGAAAGGACTTGATTTTTCAAAATATGCAGGCGTATATGTGCTGACGCCGAATAAAAAAGAAGCCGCGCTTGCCTCAGGAATTGACATTGCAGATGAAATGTCTCTTTTGGAAGCCGGGAACCGGCTTCTTGAGAAAACAGGCGTTGAAAATCTGCTCATAACTTGCGGAAAAGACGGGATGATGCTGTTTGAGAGAAATAAAGCCCCGCATAAGATCATCACCGAAGCCCGGCAGGTTTACGATGTCTCAGGGGCAGGCGACACGGCGGCGGCTGTGCTGGGGCTTGCGCTTGCTTCGGGAATGTCTCTTGAAGCCGGAGCGGCTCTGGCAAATACGGCTGCGGGCATTGTGGTAGGCAAACTCGGAACCGCGACTGTCTCAAGGGAAGAATTGACTGCCGCGTGGCATAAATGCCCTGACAATTCGCTGATAAAACACAAGTCTCTGACCGAATTGTCTCCCATTGTCCGGGAACTGAAACGCAAAGGAAAACGGATTGTTCTGACCAACGGCTGTTTTGATTTGCTACATACCGGTCACATCATGCTCTTTTCCGCTTCAAAACAGTTGGGAGATATTCTGATTGTCGCCATAGATGATGACGCTTCGGTTCGGGCTTTGAAAGGAGCCGGAAGACCGGTCATAGCCGCGAGAGAGCGGGTTCGGATTTTAAGCGCGCTGGACAGCGTTGACTATGTGACAATTTTTTCATCAGATGACTTAAAAGAACTTATTGAAACACTGAAACCTGATGTGCTGACCAAAGGGAGTAATTACAGTCCTGAAAAAGTTTTAGGATATGAGATTGTGGAGCGTATCGGCGGACGAGTCGTTCTGTTTCCGGTAACAGACGGTATCTCATCCAGCGATATTATCAATACGATTAAAAAAGGCTGAAGCTGATTTCCTCCTTTTATTTATCTCATTTCCACGGTCTGCGTGGGAACGTAGAACGGCCCCGGCTGAAAACAGACAAACCCGTTTTACTTCTCACCGCATCTCCCTGCAACGGACGCGGAGCGTCCGGGCTGCATTCCCACGCGGAGCGTGGGAACGAGATAACGAGATATAAAGCTTTCTTTGCGCTCTCTGCGTCTTTGCGAGAAAAGGATATATGCTGTCGGAATATTTATTAGAAGTCAGAAATCTGAAAATGCACTTTCCCATTTACGGGGGCATACTTTGGCGGAAAGTCGGAACTGTCTATGCGGTTGACGACATTTCCTTCAACATCAGAGCCGGTGAAACGCTCGGACTTGTCGGGGAATCCGGCTGCGGCAAAACCACCGCGGGGCGGGCTGTATTGCGGATTTACAATCCCACATCCGGCGATGTGCTGTTTGAAGGAAAAAATATCTCGCTGCTTTCCCGTAAGCAAATGCGGGAGCTGCGCCGAGACATGCAGATGATTTTTCAGGACCCTTTTGAATCGCTCAATTCCCGGCATACGGTCGGTGAGATATTGGAAGAGCCTTTTATCATTCACAATATCGGCTCACCGGAAGAACGGAAAGTAGCAGTGAAAAATCTTTTGCGCCGCGTCGGGCTTTCGGAAAATGCGGTGAGCCTTTTTCCGCATGAGTTCAGCGGTGGGCAGCGCCAGCGAATCGGCATTGCGAGAGCCATTGCGCTGAATCCCAAACTGATTGTCTGCGACGAGCCTGTATCCGCGCTGGATGTCTCTATTCAGTCGCAGATTTTGAACCTGCTTTTGGAGCTTCAGCAGGAAATGAAACTGACCTATCTCTTTATTGCTCATGACTTGTCTGTAGTAAAACATATTTCCGACCATATTGCGGTGATGTATCTGGGGCAGATTGTAGAATCGGCGGACGCGGACAGGCTTTATGAAACGCCGTTGCATCCCTACACGCAGACGCTGATTTCCGCGATTCCCGTTCCTGATCCTACAGTAAAGAAGAAAAGACAGATTTTGGAAGGTGATGTGCCGTCGCCGATTCATCCGCCGACGGGATGCCGATTTCATACGCGCTGTCCTGTTGCCATAGAACGCTGTAAGCATGAAATCCCGGTGTTAAAAGCCGCGCCGGACAGCAAAAATGACTCGCATCGGGTCGCGTGCCATCGGGTCGGTTTTTGAATTTTATTTTGAATTTTATGATGATTAACAAACAGTTCGCCCCTACGGGGCTATATCGGTTTGGGGACAGATTCTACAAATATCTCGCCCCTACGGGGCTTACAACATAGCGGATGTGAAATATTTGCAGCATCATAGATGCGAGATATTTATAGGAAATAAATAATAAAAACAAATTATAGCATCGCAGATGCGAGATATTTGTAGAATCGCAGATTCGGAATATTTCTATAAAACACAGATGAGAGATATTTATAACTATGGACACTCCCAAATCTCAAAAAAATGAAGGACACAGAAAACGGCTCAGGGAAAAATTTTTAAATTCAATGAGTTTGGACGGATTTCATGACTATGAAGTCATCGAACTTCTGCTCACGCTCGGAACGCCCCGCAAGGACTGCAAAGATGCCGCCAAAGCCGCTATAGAAAAATTTAAGACGCTTCA
>DZCT01000512.1 GCA_022736535.1 Desulfatirhabdium butyrativorans
GAATGACAGTGAGAGGGTTCATCACCTATTCTACACCACTACCTGTTCTTCTTTGCGTCCTTTGCGAGAAACATATATCCTGATTTTTGACTCGTATTACTTATTCAGTCCCACCCACACGCTTTCCGTTTTCGGCGCGGGGCTTTCTTTAGTCATACTATAAATATCTTCCAGCAGTCCGGGCGTGACATCCCTGCCGCCGAGACCCGCAATATAGCCGAAGACCGGCGGATGCCGGTCATGATTGCACAACGCCGCCCGGATTTCCTGAGCAAAAATACCGCTCGCGCCGAAAGAGAAATTCCGATCCACCACCGCGATTTTCCGGGCATTTCCCAGCGTCTTTCGGATCAGTTCGGTGGGAAAAGGACGAAACATTTTGAACTTCACAAGTCCGACTTTTTCGCCTTTTGCCCGAAGGTCGGAAATGACTTGGCGGCACGTACTTGCAACGGTTCCGGAGACCACCATGATGACCTCTGCATCCTCGCATTCCACCGCATCTATCTGACCGTATTTTCGTCCGAATATCTCATAGAAGTCATTTTCTATTTCTTCAAAACACTCGGGCACCCGCTCCATTGCAGACTGAATATTGTGACGCATTTCCATATAAAACGGCGGCGGTGTCATCTGCCCCATCGCGCAGGGCTTTGCCGTGTCAACCTCGATACGCGGAGAGAAAGGCGGCAGAAAGCGGTCAACCAATGACTGCTCCGGTATGTCAACCGGCTCGTAAGTATGAGAAAGAAAAAAGGCGTCTAACACGACCATTACCGGCAGGTTGACGGTTTCCGCCAGTCTGAACGCCTGAAGCGTGGTGTCTAACACTTCCTGCCCGTCTTCGCAGTAGAATTGCAGCCAGCCCGTGTCGCGCTGGGCAAGGCTGTCGGTCTGGTCCATCCAGATATTCCAGCCCGGCGCGAGCGCACGGTTGACTTCCGCCATGACTATGGGCAGACGGGCGGCAGATGACCAGTGCAAAAGCTCGTGCATGAGCGCCAGCCCGTGAGAAGATGTAGCCGTAAATGTCCGCACACCGGTGCTGGATGCGCCGATCACCGCAGCCATTGCGGAATGCTCGCTTTCCACGCAGATAAATTTGGCGTCCATGGTGCCGTTCGCGCAGAACTCCGACAATGCCTCCACAATATGCGTCTGGGGCGTGATGGGATATGCGGACATCACCTGAACCCTTGCCAGCCGAACCGCTTCGGATACGGCATGACTCCCTTCCAAAACTTCTTTCATATTTTTTTCTCCTATTACCTCTGACCCCTGACCTCTAACCCCTGACCTATTCCAACCCCATCGCATTTCGGGGACATTCCGCCACGCATATCCCGCATCCTTTGCAGTAGTCCATATTAATCTGCCGGGTATTTTCTATAAACACAGAGAGTTCGGGACAGAACAGACGGCAGTTGTCGCAGTCATTGCAGATGCCGCAGTTGAAACAGCGTCCGGCTTCTGCCAGCGCCGAGGCTTCGGAATAAGTCTGCTCAGGTTCTGAAAAAGAAGCGAGACAATCTTCAAGACAAAGCAGGGGCGGCATCACCCGGTCAGCGGGCTGAAAATAATCCGAATTAATTTCCTTAAATGAGACAATATGAGGATTCCGTTTTTTGCGATTTCCGTTGAGATACATTTCAAACGAAAGGGAATTTCCCTTTCCCACCCGGCATTCGTCAAGTTTTGCTTCAATCATGTTCCAGCCGTCCCGGGAAAAAATATCCAACGCCATCGCCGCCTGTTTGCCGGATGCAATCGCGTCCGTGACGCTTTTAACGGGATTGGTCAGGTCGCCGCCGAAAACCATCGGAAGATATTGCCGAATCAGCGTGCAATGACTCATATCCAATCGCTTTCCGCTTGTGTTGAAAGTCGATGGCGGAAAAGATGACTCGCTTTTCCGCGGCACATACCAGTCTTCTTCGGGTTCTGCGCCGATAGCGGTGAAAACCTGCTGAACTTTGAGCGTTACCGTGTTTGCGCCGTCAGGAACGACCCGCATCCTGCCTTCCGCGTCAAAGCCCGAAGGCTTCATTTTCTGCAAGGTGAGAACAAGGTCTCCTCCGCTTGCCTGCATACGGAGCGGCGCGAGCAATTCTCTGATTTTGACGCCTTCTTTCAACGCGGCTTCGATTTCCTCAGCAAATGCAGGCATGTCTTCTCTCCGCCTGCGATAAATCAGCACGGGCTTTGCTCCCATGCGGACCAAAGAGCGAACCGCATCCAATGCCGTGTTGCCGCCGCCGATCACCGCCGCGGTTCCGCCCGCACACACAGAAGCTTTTCCTTTTCGGCACTGCTCAAGGAATGCCAATCCGTCAATCGCCATCTGCTCGCCGGGAATGTTCATTTGCAGAGAACGTCCGTAGCCGCAGCCCATAAAAAGCGCATCGTAGCGGTCTGTTGCCTGTTTCAGAAAATCCTGCGTTACCGGCGTGTTACAGAAAATTCTGCATCCCATGTCTGCAATCCGGGCAATTTCATTTTTCAGCACATCTTCCGGCAGCCGATACGCAGGAATGCCCCGGCGCAGCACGCCCCCGGGTTCGCTTTCCGCCTCAAACATATCGCATTCACAGCCCAGCCGCGTCAGAAAATAGGCAGCCGAAAGCCCCGCGGGACCTGATCCTGCAATTGCGATTCGTTTTTTTCTCTTTTCACTCCCGCTTGCGGATGCCGGCATCCGATAATTTTCTGAAATCGCCAGATCGCCGAGAAACCGCTCTATATGATGAATCGCCAGCGGCTGATCTAATTCCGCCCGATTACATGCGCTTTCACAGGTGTGAAAGCAGACCCGTCCGCATACCGCAGGCAGCGGGTTTTCCATCATAACAGTTTCCCATGCTTCTCTGAACATCCTGCGGTTTGTGAACATTTCAATGCGGGCAATGTCTTCTCCGGCAGGACAGGCGGCGCTGCAAGGAGCGGTTTTTTCATCGTATTTCGGCGTCACAAACCGCCATGAGCCGGTTTTGTTCACTTCTGTTGTGATGCTGGAGCGCGGTATGAGCAGGGGAATTTCTTCAATGAATTTTTGTTTTGCTGTCATTTTTCCACTCTGTTTTGGCTTGGGTTGATGCTGAAGATTTGACAGGTTTTCAAAAGTTGTCAAATCTCAAAATCCGGTCTTGAATATTTGAGGGATCGGGGAGTTTTTTTATAATATGCTGATAAAATATGTCATTCTGAGCGTAGCGAAGAATCCCGCATTTCAGACATGAGATTCTTCGCTACGCTCAGAATGACAGTTCCGGGAAAAACTCCCCGCCCCCTTGAATATTTAGCAGGAATGTGTGATTTTGTAAACAGAAAGCATAAGTCCTTATCACGAAAGCACGATCACGAACACACCGCAGG
>DZCT01000513.1:0-2402 GCA_022736535.1 Desulfatirhabdium butyrativorans
TAAGAAAAGCGGGATTTCGAGCAGTTCAGAATCGCGCCTGCCACAATCGCGTGGGGCGTAATGACCGTTACCCGGTCAATCGCATTAACTAAGCGGTATCCCAAATCACGGCAAAGGGCATTCTGCTCCTTGCTTGTCATTTCCTTCATGGAGGATACGCCGTTTTGAGACAGAAGCGCGTTGAGAGAAATCGGCTCATGAAACTGAATATAAATTCTCCCGTATCTTTTTTTCAGCAATTTTCTCGCTTTGATAATCTCCCAAAAGTTTTCGGGCTTTTTTTCTCCGCCCTCCAGTTCGTGCATATAAGCGCTTTCTTCAGGAACTCTGTCGTATCCTATAAACACAGGCACAAAAATCATGTCTTCCGATGCGCCGTCCCGAAAGGCATTGAGAAGAATTGAAAGCAAGCCCAGCTTAGGCTGAAGCAGCTTGCCGGTCCGGCTTCTGCCGCCTTCGATAAAAAACTCGATGTTGAAGCCTTCCTGAATAAGCTTATAGACATATTCTGAAAAAACTTTGGAATACAGCACCGCACCCCTGAAACTCCGCCGGATAAAAAAAGCCCCGCCGCTTCTGAAAAAGGGTCCCATGGGCCAGAAAGAAAGATTTTTCCCTGCCGCGACATGGGGGCAGGGCATGTTGTTCTGATACAGGGTGTAGGACAGAACTAAATAGTCAACATGGCTTTTATGGCAGGGAATGAAAATCAGCGGTCCCCGCTGCGCCATATTTTTCGCCCTGTTCAGCACTTCCGTGTTGACCGTCGCACCTTCAAACATCACCCGTATCAGCCATTTGATGCATATAGCAAAAAGGCTGATCATCGTGGGACTGTATTTTGCCGCAATTTCATCAATATAGCCGTCTGCTTCCTTATGCACTTTCCACAGCGGAATTTTCCGGCTTTCGGAATGATGGTTCATAAAATCCCGAAGCCGTTCATTTGTCAGGATGTTTTCTTTCAGTTCCTCTTTTGATTTCAGGATGGGACCGGTAATGCTCTGCCGATGCCGGTTCATTCGGGTCAGAAGCCGGCGCCGCAGCAGCAATGCCTGCTCTTCAACGCTTTGTTCCTGATTCCATCCGGTTTCAAGAAAATCCGAAAGATTCAGCGGCTCCGATATTTCCACAAAAACCTTTCCCGGATTGTTCAGAAGCGTGACAATCCGCCTGAAAGTGCCGGGTTTTTCTTTGGTCCCGAAAAGGATGTCAATGAGCGTGGGAACAGAGCGCGCGGGCCTGGTGCTGAAAAACATCAACTGCGGAATGATGTAAATCGGGCGGTCAACAGTTTTCTGCATTTCAATCAGATAGCGCAGCGGGTCCGTATCGGCTTTGACAAATCTGCGGTAAAAGCCTTTGTTTTCCACCAGCGAAAGCAGCGCGGCTTTCCCGGCGATGAGTTCCTGACGGATATATCCGCTTTTGTAAGGGTCCGGCAGCGCAAAATTCTGACACAGCGAATCAAGATTTGCAAAAATCATCCTGAAAATACGGGCTGCCGGCTGCAACAGCGTCACCTCGTAATCAAAGCCGATTTCAGGCGGCGGCATCCCGTTCTGTTTGTAGCGGCTGTGATAAAAGAGATACTCAAAATAGCTTTTATATTTGACGGCATAGACAATGATCGCGTCTTTCGGGATATTCTGAAGCACCGCGGTCTGTTCTTTTCGGATGTCAATGCCGGAAAAGAACAGTTTGAAGGTAAAGGAAGATAAAAATCCTCCTTCTTTGGGAAGATAGCAACTGTAATGGTTGTGAGTCCCCTGAAGGATCATATCGGTCCATTCTTTTGTTTTTTCTCTGAATTTCGTCATTGTTGCTTTTATGGATTTCAGCATGATGCAAGTCCCCTGTTTATTCTCACGAAAGGCATGATTTGTGAATTTGATTTTGTAGGGGCAAACCTCTGCGGTTGCCCTCCTGAGATTCGGAGATTTGTAACACAAATTATTCATTCAGGCAAAGGGATTATTTGAAAGCGGGAGAAGAACGGGAAATGAAGAAATGGATATGCCGGATACGCTGTCTGAACCGCTGATTTGTCTGATTCATCTGAATTATAATAATCCAATTTTGATTTTTTACGGCATATTTTCTGCATATATGCCGTATTCCGCTTTCGGATGTCTGTCTGTGTCCGTCTGTGTGCGTCTGCGGCAAAAAAAGCAAAATCGGATCAGTATATGCTGATCAGCATCTCTGAAAATCAGACAACATGCGGAATAAATTGTAGGGGTAAGCCCCTGTGCTTACCCCGTACTTTCAATCTATGTAGGGTGGGCAGAGCGCAGGCATGATGGCTGAATGACGGGAATCACGATGCGCTCTGCCCACCCTACTGCTGAAAATCAGACAACATGCGGAATAAATTGTAGGGGTAAGCCCCTGTGCTTACC
>DZCT01000513.1:2502-3372 GCA_022736535.1 Desulfatirhabdium butyrativorans
CAGGCATGATGGCTGAATGACGGGAATCACGATGCGCTCTGCCCACCCTACTGCTACATAACCGTCATCATCCGATATGCGGAATAAATTGTAGGGGTAAGCCCCCGTGCTTACCCCGTTTTTTTAATTTTTCACGCAGGGCAGCCACGGGGGGCTGCCCCTACATAACCGTCATCCTCCGCATACTGCGGCAAAACTCAGGCAGCCGATTCTTTTTTCGGCGCTGTGACGAACCCCTCGGAGCGTTCATAACAGATCAGTCCGCACTGAAGACATCTTGAGGCTTCCGAGCGAGCCGTTTCTTCCGTGAAGCCTTTTTCCAGTTCTTTGCCGACCGCAGTTTCTTTGGGAGAGGCAAGCGGCATAATCTGGCGGGGTTTGAGCTGCACCAGTTCCACGCGGTCAACATTCTGCAATATCGAGCGGAGTGTAATCACATTTTCAGGAAGCTCGACGGGAATGCCGTACATGACATAATGCACCGATGCGGCGGCTCTGCGTCCTGCCGCGATGGCTCTGATTGCCGCGCTGTAATCACTCAGCACATCATTTTCGGAAAACAGCCCTTTTTCGCCGAAAGCAATGGGATTTTTATAAGGCTCATACGCCTCCCAGCGAAGCGGACCCGCAGGCGTTTTTTCAGACGCTTCCGCACCTTCCTCGGCTTCTGTTTCGGCTTTTACAAAAATAAGTTCGGGAAAACGTCCCGATGCGGTAAACAGATTCTGAACCGGCATCGCTGTTTTAGACTGCGAATCAAATTCCATGTATTCCAGTTCGGTCAGGCGGTTTTTCTCGCCGAAGAGCCGGGTAATACCCGCGCTGAAAATCACCCGCACATTCTCCTGTTCAACCGCGGCGATTTCCGCA
>DZCT01000514.1 GCA_022736535.1 Desulfatirhabdium butyrativorans
CCTCCCTGTCATTCTGATTTTTCCTCCCTGTCATTCTGAACGCAGTGAAGAATCTTATTCCTGCAATATGCTGTTATAAAAAAAGATTCTGTACCGCATTCAAAATGGCAGCCGCAGGATTCATTACTGCGTCTGCACCGCTCCCCCCAAATGGCAAATCCCCCCTTGAGGGGGGCAGGGGGGTGTATGCGGAGTTAGGGGTTCGAGGTCAGAGGTCAGAGGCAGAACCCCGAACCTCTTACCCCGCACCTCGAACCTCCTCGCCCACCCCCTGCCCCCCCTCAAGGGGGGATTGCGGCTTAACTTAATGCCATCGGAGCGACAGGACGCTCGCTTACGCTCGCGGCTCCGATTTTTTCATCAACTGCGTAATTCCTACGAAATAAAAAATTTATAGTAAACCACTTTTGTTTTTTTACGGCATATTTTTTGCTTGTATGCCGTATTGCGTTTTCGGAGATATGTCTGTGTCCGTCTGTGTGTGTCTGTGGCAGAAAACCAAAATCGGATCAGTATATTTCCCAAACCGCATTCCCTCCCCTTGACATTCAAATTCAGAAAGGATATAGAAAATATTACAAGTCAATACGGCATAATGCAGAAAAAGACCTTGACAGACCGCTGGAAACCAGTTCTGTCTATCCTGCTCTGGGCGAAACGGGAAAAGGTCAACCGCAGGGGATTGTCCCTACTACTTTCAGGTGGATATGGAAAATTTTGATATTGGGAAAGCCCGGGAGTTTGTCCGCAGAAAATATGCAGCGGAAAGGGCGGAGAATCATCGTCTGTTTGAAAAAGCCTGGCAGGATTTTGACAGGATTGTCGAACTTATTATCAAAAATTACAACCCGATGCGTATTTATCAGTGGGGGTCTCTGCTCAACCCGAGTCATTTTTCCGGCATTTCGGATATTGACATCGCGGTGGAGGGCATCGGCTCCGCGGAAGAATATTTCCGAATGATAGGAGAATCTGCCGAGCTGACAGATTTTCCGATAGATATTGTGGAAATCGAAAAGATAGATCCGATTCATGCGGAAAGCATCCGGAGAAAAGGACGGCTGGTCTATGAGAGAAAAAAAGATGGCGGCGGAATTGATCGGAGAGATAAAAAAAGCCCTGATTATTCTTGAAAAAATTGATGCTTTTTATCAGGAATTTAAAACGACGGACTTCCGGGTTCTCGGGAAAAAAAAGACTTCTGCAATTGTGACAGCGGAAATTATTGCTGATTTTTACACCTGCACGGAGACCTTGTTTTTAAGGATATCCCGCTTTTTTGAAAACAGTCTGGGGCGGGAGCGATGGCATTCGGACCTGCTTCATAAAATGACGCTTGAAATCGCCGGGGTGAGAAAGGCGGTGATCTCCGACCGGACCTATATGATTCTGCTTGAATTTATGAAATTCAGGCATTTTAAAAGATATTATTTTGAATCGGATTACGACTGGGACAAGCTGGAGTTTCTGGAAAAAAAATACAATGAGGTCAAACCCTTGCTGAAAAAAGACTTCCGGGATTTTGAGGCATTTCTGAATGAACTCAGCCGCGACTGAGATTTGGTTGAACCGCCTGAAATAAAAAAATTATTTCCCGAACCGCATTCCCTCCCCTTGACATTCAAATTCAGAAAGGATATAGAAAATATTACAAGTCAGTAAGGCATAATTTTTAAAACAGCAGAAAAAAATGAAAGGAGACCTGACCCGTGAAAGCGAAAAGCAGTATCCGAATGAAAACAGGCATTTTGATTGCGGCGGCGGTGTTATTTTAACAATCTATGATTAAATCATTCCGGTGCCCTGAAACAGAAAAGATATTCCGCCGTGAATTTTCCCGGAAATTTCCTCACGATATTCAGAAACGTGCTTTCATGAAACTGAATGCAGTTGATGCGGCGGTTGAAATCTCGGATCTGCGTCTTCCGCCGTCAAACCGTCTTGAAATATTGAAGGGGAAACGGAAAGGACAGTACAGCATCCGTATCAACGAACAGTGGCGGTTATGCTTTGAATGGCGCGGGGGAAACGCCGAACAGCTTGAAATCACAGATTATCATTGAGGAGATCAATATGTCGGGACAGCGTATTTCTCCGGTGCATCCCGGAGCCTATCTGAAAGAAATACTTGAAGAATTCGGACTGTCACAGCAGCGCATTGCGGAAGACTTGGGACTGAAGCCTGTGCGGATCAGTCATATTATCAACAGTAGGCGTCCGATAACACCGGAGATTGCTCTGCGGCTGGGACGTTATTTCGGACAGAATCCTCGCTACTGGCTCAATCTGCAAAGCCGATACGATATGGATACAGCTTATGATACGCTTTACGAGCAGATTGTGCGGGAAGTGCATCCCATGACGGAGGCGGCAGACATCCCCCTTCTTGACATTTAATTTCAGAAAAGTTATAGAAAATATTCAGACAAAATCGTAGCGGATTTTTTTTAAAAAAACAGCAAAGCCCGAAAGGAGATCAGATTTATGAAAGCGAAAAGCAGTATCCGAATGAAATCAGTCAGTTTTATTATAGCGGCACTGTTTCTGTGCGCCGCTGCGGGTGCGGTGTCGGCACAGCCGCCGAATGACAATTTTGCCGATGCGATTGAACTGAGCGGCGTATCCGGGACTGTGACCGGCACAAATGTTGATGCAACAATCGAACCCGGCGAAAGCGACTATGGAAATTCAATATGGTGGAAATGGATTCCACCGGAGAGCGATCTTTTTCATTTTGACACCCACGGCAGCGGTTTTAATACAGTTCTGGCAGTTTATACCGGTTCGGCGGTTGAGAGCCTGAAACAGATTGCCATTAATAATGATGATGGGAGTGATAACGGCAACAGCAGCGCGGTATTCCGCACCGAGACTGGAGTGTGTTATTATATTGCTGTGTATAAGTTGAAAGGAATTTTTGTGGACAGATCAGAAGAACCTTCCGGTGAAATTGTTCTGAATTGGAGAAAAGCAAACCCTCCGGCAAACGACAACTTCATCAATGCGATTGAACTGACTGGTATATCCGGGCTGACAATCGGCACAAACATTGACGCGACAATGGAAACCGGTGAGCCGTATCATACGAGGAATGGCTTGAGTTCTGTCTGGTGGAAATGGACCACCCCGGAAAGCGATTTTTTTTATTTTGATACACATGGTACCGATTTTGACACGCTGCTCGCTGTCTATACCGGTTCGGCAGTTGACAGCCTGACAGAAGTTGCAATCAATGACGATGACGGAAACGATAAAGGTACCAGCAGTCTGATATTCTGGGCAAAGGCAGGAACATGCTATTATATTGCAGTTGATGCGTTGAAAAGAGGTTCTGTATCGCTGAATCGAGACAGGGTAATTCCTC
>DZCT01000515.1:0-2981 GCA_022736535.1 Desulfatirhabdium butyrativorans
TGCTGAAAGAACTGCCCGAGTACTTCCCGGAATGCCGGGATAAAAGAATCATTCCGGTTTTCTCATCGCTCTATATTCCCGAAGAGATACGGAAACATCTGACCGGACATAAGATTTATGCGATGGGCATCAGGGAAGGGACTATGGATTTGCTCAATTTTGAGGAAGTTTCGGAACGGACAGATTAAGACATTTTTTCTCAATCCTCTTCCGAGACAGAATCAGCATCAGCAACAGATATGCGCAAAAAGCGGGACAGACTCTGTAAAACTATTATGATTACTGACAAATGACTGACAAATGACAACACTCGGTTTAAGAATTGATGTTGACACATTTCGGGGAACGCGTCACGGCGTTCCGAATCTCTGCAAACTCCTTGCCGAACAGGGAATCAAAGCCTCTTTCTTTTTCTCTGTGGGACCGGACAACATGGGGCGCCATCTCCGGCGCCTGATTCGTCCTGATTTCCTGCGAAAGATGCTGAGATCAAAGGCTTCGAGCCTCTACGGATGGGATATTGTCTTCAAAGGCACATTATGGCCCGGGCCCGTGATCGGACAAAAATCAGCAGATAGAATACGCGCCGCTTCGGATGCCGGGCATGAGATCGGATTTCATGCATGGGATCATCACGCGTGGCAGGAAAATATTGACCGGATGGACAAAGATGCCGTTCAAGGCTTCATCGCAGCAGGGGTGGAAATGCTTGCCGGCATTACGGGACATCCGCCGCTGTGTTCGGCTGCGCCCGCGTGGAAATGCAACGATCTTGTTCTTCTGGAAAAAGAAAAATTTCCCTTTCGCTATAACAGCGATTGCCGGGGACAAAGCATATTTTATCCTGTTGTTGCCGGAAAGACGCTCTCCCAGCCTCAGATTCCGGTTACGCTGCCCACTTATGACGAAGTGATCGGGCAGAACGGCATATCCGGGCAGAACTACAATGACTGCATACTGTCTCTGATTCGACCGGAGCGGCTCAATGTGCTGACCGTTCATGCGGAAGCGGAAGGCATTGCCTGTTTTTCCCTGTTCGAGCATTTTGTGAAAAAAGCGCAGTCTCAAGGCATAAACTTTGTTCCGCTCGGTGCGCTGCTCACGGATGCCTCCTGTTTCAGGCAATCGGTGATCGTCAAAAAAGAAATTCCCGGCAGGGAAGGCTGGGTTTCCTGCCAGGAAATATAACTTAATGCTGCGGGAAAAAACGAGCTTGACAGAATATCGTATAAAGTCAAAAGGGATTCGGTATAATTTCAATCTTTTCTGTCTAAAACCTTCCTGATGATCGCTGCAAATTCACTGATGCTGACAGGCTTTTTGATACATTCCCGTATGCCCATCGCTTTCGCTGTTTCTTCATTCATCGTCTCGCTGTATCCCGTACAGATGATGATCGGCGTATTCAGTCTGATTTTAAATATTTCCCGTGCAAGTTCCGCGCCCGTCATTTCCGGCATGGACGTATCCGTAATTACGAGGTCAAAGGCATCCGGATGCAGGCGGAAAGCTTCCAAAGCTGCCGGACTCTCAGTAAAGGACGACACCCGATAACCCAATTTTCCCAAGAACTCCTGATGCATCAGGACAACCGCTTCTTCATCGTCTGTCAGCAGGATATGTTCGGCGCCGCCCTGAATTGCCTCCTTTGCTCGGGTACCGGGACTTATGACATCGGATTCGGCTGAGATCGCAGGCAGATAAACATGAACCGCTGTTCCTTCACCCGGTTTGCTGTCAATTTTTATGATGCCCTTATGCTGACTGACCAGCCCGTGAACAACAGACAATCCCAAACCTGTTCCCTTGCCGAATTTTTTTGTGGTGAAAAAAGGATCAAACACCCGTCCGATATTTGCAGGTTCTATTCCGCAGCCTGTATCCCTGACTGTCAGACGGGCATATTTACCCGGTTTCATATCTTCCGCCAAAGCCGTCTCCGGACTGACAGAAACCGGCTCCACACTCACCTCAAGTCCTCCGCCGCGTTTCTCCATGGCCTCGCAGGCGTTGGTGTAAAGGTTTGTCAGAATCCGGTATATCTGAAAAGGATTGCCCATCACGGTTCCGCTGTTTTCATCTGTCTGATGACAGAGTGCAATTGTATCGGGGCATAGCGGCGCTAACAGTCTGATTGCATCTCTGACCGTATTTTGAAGCTTCAGCGGCGTCAGGGTTTGTTCCACAGGATGCGTGAAGGTGAGTATCTGCCCAATCAGAAGGGCGGCTCTTTTACACAGCGGCAGCGTCCGCTCCAGATAGAGGCGGATATTCTGAGTTTTTCCTTTCGGCAGATCGAGAATCCCCATCTCGATATAGCCCATGATGGGAAAAAGGATATTGTTGAATTCGTGGGCAAAGCCGGCTGACAGGGTTCCGAGGGCTTTCATCTTCTCATCCTGACGGAGTTGGGATTCTAACCGCACCCGTTCAGTTACATCGCTGACAGCCGCTCGGATGAGATCGCCGCTGCTGCCCGGCGCAACAATGCTTTCTATCCGGGCATGAAACTGAAGGTTTTTCTTTTTCTTCATCCTGAGTTCGCATGACTGCCGTTCCCCTGTTTTTAAGACAAGCTGCTGATGTTTATAGAAAAGGTCTTTGTCTTCTTCAAAAATAAAGTTGTAAAAAAGCGTACCGTTGACATAGCATCTTTCGGATTCCAGAAGCAGAGCGCCCCGCAGATTGACTTCCTGAATCACACCGTTTGAGTCAACTGTAAAATAGCCAATCGGAGCGAAATCGTATAAATCGAGATACTTATCACGAGATATTTCGAGTTCGTTCCGCAGACGGCATAATTCCTCATTCTGCATTTCCAGTTCTATCTGATGGACCCGGAGTTCGTGAATCACACGCTGCACTTCCTCAGACGGCAGTTCTGAAAGTTCCGGAAATGCCTTCTGTTTTTCTTTGACAATTTTTTCCGCCTGCTGACGGAGTTCGGAAAGCTTGTTATCTAACTTATTGTTTCTATTCAT
>DZCT01000515.1:2999-3363 GCA_022736535.1 Desulfatirhabdium butyrativorans
CCCCCCCCCCCCCCGTTATTACAAAAGTTATAGTGTTTGAAAGAACATTTTCAGCTTACCCTTGTTGTAGGGTGGGCTTCGCCCACCTTGTAGGGGTAAGCCCCCGTGCTTACCCTTGTTGTAGCCCACCTTGAGTGGTTGCGCCGGGGGAACGGTGGGCGAAGCCCACCCTACAAATAGGACACCCCCCTGCCCCCCTCAAGGGGGGATTTAAGGCAACTTAGCTCTTGCTTTCTGTAACATCCGTGAAAGTAATCACAAGTCCGTCAATCACATTGTCCATAGTCCGATAGGGCAGAATCCGGACAGCATAGTTACCCAAAATATATAAAATTATATAAGAATATATAAAAATATATAAAAA
>DZCT01000516.1 GCA_022736535.1 Desulfatirhabdium butyrativorans
CTTTCTGTCAGACTTCTTCTCCGATGTCAATATGTACTTTTGAAAGAGGTCTATTCTATCCAGCAGGTATATTGGCGGGCGGGGCGGACAAACTGCGGCGGTTTCACCGCAACCCTTATGTGTCCTGAAATGCCGTCATGTTTTATCTCGAAAATCTTCTCAAAAATCAAAGGCTCGCTGCCTTCTTTTTCAACCCGGATGTCATAAATTCCGGGTTCCGCATCGGTCAGATCAAATGCGGCGTACATGAGTTCGGATGAGGCAAGCGTTACATTTTTTGCCGTAATGTCCGAAAACACATCATGCGTCAGAGTTACCCGGCTGTCTTTGGAGAATCCGGAACCTCTCAGGGTAACGGTAGTCGTACCTTTGTTGACCGCTGATTTGGGGAAAACTGAATCGGGAAGCGGATAGAGTCGGAGTGTATTGAGTTGCACTTCAACATTACCTATTCGTATAAAGCCTGAAAGTTCTTTTAAGCCGGTTTCTCCTTCGGGAACATTAAATGTATAGGTATCTTCTGGGAGTCTATCATAACCATTCAACATAAAACAAAAATTAGGATCAAACGTAACCATTAATACATTATTTTCAATTTTATGCCAAAGAGTTCCTTTATTGTCAACAAAAGACCAGTTTTTAGGATAATAAATTTCACCGTAAAGACATAGATAACTATCATCTTGTTTAAACATAGTAATATTAATATCAGTATATTCTATAGAAAGCTTAACCTCCAAATTTTTCCCGGGTGTATATGCACTTGCACTCTGTGTTGCCATCAGTGTGCCTTGAGCCAGCGACGTTTCTGCTCCTCCGCAGATAAGCAGCAAGAACATAAAAGAAAATATCAGCGAACTCACCCAATCCTTTTTCATAATGCCCTCTCCTTTTTTTTGAATAAATGTTCAGAATATCGCTTTAACTCTGCCCCCTGTTTATTCGGTGTAGGGACACGCCGGTGGCGTGTCCTGTCCCCCCAACAACATATTGGTTTGAAACCGATGTGTCCGTATATTATCGGGAGGGCACGCCAGCGGCGTGCCCCTACGGTTCGGTTTCTTTTTACCTTAAACTTTTACAAAAGACAAGCCCAATTTATTCCTGTTTTGCTTTGATATGCCGTTGCAATGTCCGAACCCTGATTCACCTGATTAAAGGATTGAAGGATTTGTGTCAGTCCGTTCAGGCTTGATGAATTTGGCAGACAAGCAAGGTGGGCATGAAATGCCCACCTTACAAAAATCAGGTGTGTACAGGCTGAACAGAAATCATGAAAATCCTTTAATCATGTGAATCAGGGTTCAGACTTTTTTACCGATAATGATGGGCTTCCATATAAGAACGTAACAATGCGTTAATAAGCGGCTGATAGGCGATATTCTTTTTTTGATACCATTCAATCACATCCGAATCCAAAAGAAGTCTGATTTCTGTTTTGCTTCTTGGAGATATGAAGGCATTCCGGAACATATTTTCTGTAATTTCAGGTGAATCTTCGTCATAAACAATATCTTCCTCTTTCATACGGTGTAAACGGTTCCAGTCCGTTTTATCGCCGCCGTCTCTTTCCAGACTTCTGAGTTCCTCAGTGCTGTATCTGACAGTTTTTTCTTGCGTCATCATAAAATCTCCGTTCTTTCCGGTTTGCTTTGCGAAGCGAAATAACTCGCACCCTTTTTTCTCTGTAAGTATAGACCATTGTAAATGTCAGCAGTTCTTCAATCTGTGCAATATCTGTCCATCTCTGTTCATTCATATATGAACACGGTATCGTTATTTTCTCATCCGATTCATATATTCTGTATGCTATCACAAAGTCAACTCCGTGTTTTTCCAGATTGATCTGTCTTTTATTTTCGTCCCATTCGTATTCCATATCATTCTCATATCTGATTGATAATCACTGCTTCTGTATAACTGCCAAGTCTCAGTAGATCGAAAATTTCTTTTCAAGCCCCGTAGGGGCGGTATATTTGTAGCAGTCGGTTGCAGTCCCCCGAACAAGCCCTGTAGGGGCTCCTACGGAGTTCGGATTCGGGGGGACGTTTTTCTGCTGTTGCAAAGATGACGCTCCTACGGAGCTTATTCGATCTCCTGACAGTTAATTTTTTCTTTACGTTAAACCTTCACAAAAGACAAACCCAATTTCTCCCGTTTGCCTTCGATATGCCGCCGGATCAGCACTGCCGCTTTTTCCGGATCAGGCTCTACGGCAAATGTCGCGCCCACAATGTCATTCAAGCCTTCGGTGAGCAGTTTCACGACATTCATGCTGCCGGTAATCGGCGGCATGGGTCCCAGCACCGTATAAATCCCCGAAGCCACTGCATAAACGCCGATAGATACCGCTTTTTCCGAATACCATTCCGGAGCGGCTGCCGCAAGGGGCAAGTCACTGATGTCCGTATTCAGCGCATTTGCCAGCGCGGATGCCAGCACGAGAATCCGCACATTGTCCACACAACTGCCGACATGCAGCACCGGCGGAATGCCCAACGCGCTGCAGATTTCTTTCAAACCGGGTCCCGCAAAACGAATCGCTTCTGCTACTTTGAAACCGGCTTTGGCGTTGGCGACCGCGGCGCAGCCCGTATCCAACACCAGAATGTCGTTTTCAATCAGCCGCTTGGTGAGCGTGACATGCCCGTAATCCTGCTTGATTTTCGGATTGTTGCAGCCCACCACGCCTGCCGCGCCCCGAATTTTTCCTGCAACAATCGCGTCAATGAGCGGCTTGGGCGTGCCGCCCAGCGCGGCGAGAATCGTTTCCACCGAAAAGCCGCCCACTGCCTTCACCGGCTCAACCGGAATATAGACTTCTCCCCGGCGCTCGAAATTTTCAACGGCTGATTTCACCAATTCCATCGCCATTTCTTTGGCATTGTCAGGATGAAACTCCCGATGCGTCATGCCCGGAAAACGGGCTTTGTCGCTGGTGCTGACCATTTGGGTGTGATAGCACGCCGCCACAGTTCCCAGCGAAGGCATGATGCACTGATAATCCACAATCATCATTTCCACCGCGCCGGTCGCCAGCACAAGCTCTGTCGAGAGATGATTTCCCGCCATTGACACCCCGTGGCGCATGAGCAATTCGTTTCCGGTGCAGCAGACGCCCGCAACATTGATGCCTTTCGCGCCTTTTGCCTGAGCTAATTTCAGCATTTCGGGAGATTGACACGCGAGCAGAATCATCTCGGAAACCACGGGATTATGGCCGTGTACGATGATGTTGACCTCATCTTTCCTGAGAACGCCCACATTCGCGGCTGTGGTTCTCGGCGAAGGCGTCCCGAAAAGAATGTCCGAAACTTCGGAGGCAATCATGGACCCGCCCCAGCCGCCGGA
>DZCT01000517.1 GCA_022736535.1 Desulfatirhabdium butyrativorans
GACTCAGAATTTCGTTTCAACTCAATTCTTCAACGTCCCGAAGACCGGCCTGTCAGATATTGAAAATACAAAATAATTGATGTAAATAACAGCCTTCGGTGTCTGAATTTCATTATGAAGGCAGAAAAATGCTGATCGGTGAACCGTTTCCGTTTATAACAGAATTTGTCGAAAGCATCAATGACGCAATCAAAGAATATGGCGAAAATCAGAGGCTTTCATCAACCCGACGATATCGGATTTCATTTTGTATCATGGCTATCATCATGACCGACACCGTCTGCCGGGCAACATCCGAACGTGCGGGATTGGGAAGATACGCTTTGGCAGCCCTATCATGGATGTTGCGACGTTCAAATATACGATGGGAATTTCTCCTCTGCTCCGGTGTCAGTCATATTTTAAAGAGCTACGGAATTACCGAGGGAACACTTGCTCCTGACGACTCGGAAAAAAAGCGTTCCGAAAACACAAAGCAAATATCGGAAGTCCGTAAGATGAAGGATAAAAAGACTGACGGATACATCATGGGACAATCAACAGTATTTCTTATTCTGATTACCCCGATTGTCACCGTTCCGGTAGGATTCATGTTTCAGATGCCGGATCCGGAACTGACTCAGTGGAATATGATGAAAAAAAAGAGTGAAAAATCCGGCTGCTGCCCCAAAAAACCGCCGAAAAATCCGGCATATCCTACCGAACAGGAAATTGCTCTGATTCTTCTGAAACGGTTCCGGGTCTGTCATCCTACTATCCGGCTTCAATGTGTCCTGGCTGACAATCTATATTGCTGCCCTGCTTTTTTCGGAAAAGCGACTGGGATTTTCGGAAAAATACAGGTAATCAGCCAAATTAAGTGCAATCAGAATATCAGATACAGGAACGGGAAAAAATGTGTGAAAGATTTTTTTTCAAGCTGTTCCTGTGTTTCTCAGAAAATCAGTATCCGGGGAGGCGGGGAAGTAACCGCTCTTATCGGCAGCGCCCGTCTTCATGTCTGTTCACACAGAACCGGACTCTCTGTCATAGCACTCAGATACGAAGGAGAAGAGGATGTCCGTTATCCTGCCGCTTCCGATCTGACATGGCGGACGGAAGATATTGTCAGGGCATACACTCTGCGATGGCTCATCGGGGTTTTCATTCATGACCGGAAGTCGTATGAAGGTCGGAGCACACTGACCAAACAGCGTGGTGACGAAGGATCGGAAAGAACTCTGATTCCGAGCCTGCTGACCGATCATTGTCTCCTCCTGCATCCCGGACAACGGTGCCGGATGAACAACAGACTTCCCGCGATTACCGTCGGAAGCCTGATCGGAAAATCGAAAGCAGAATGCCTTTTCGTATTCATCAGTAAGTTGATGTCAGATGAAGATGATAAAAACAAACTTGATGAGTTGAGTGATACCGTAAACAAAATATTCCGAATGTCTCCATCGGAAAAACATATGGTGGGCAGATATTTGGGTAATCCTGCTCCGTCACCGTCATTAAAGTACAAAGCAGCTTGAATTTCAAAGAGCCTAACTAAAAAACTTGATTATCGAGTAAAAGTTACGGAGAAGCCGGCGAAGGTATAGGAAAAATACTGATCGGAATGGACGGATGCGGACTGCGGACAGGGATTTTGAAACTGTCAGAGAATTCCGGACAGACAACCGTTCACGGAAATCCGGAAAAAGAGAAAGTTATGAACCGGCGTGATGTCAGAACGGGTTTTGCAGGGGAGCCTGATGCTGTTTCCGAAATCTATGTGGGAAAAACGGATAAATATCCCGAAGTAGTGTATTGTCAAAATTAAACAGACGTATTATATTCCCTGCTTAAAAAAATAAAATCGGGGAGAAAATTAATGCTGAAAAAATATAATGTAACTTTGACGGATAGTGAACGTGAGAAACTTGAAGAAATTATAAAAAAAAGAAACGGGAAATCATTGCCGGTCAAAAGGGCATATATCCTTCTCGCAGCAGATAAAAACGGAGAGAAATGCCGGACTGATATCCGTATCGCAGAAACATACGGAGTAGGATCGGAGACAGCGGAACGGACACGGCAGAGATTTGTCGAAGATGGCTTCGAAGCAGCCGTCCGGGGGAAGAAGCGGGAAGTTTTCAGAGAAAAGGTTCCTGACGGTAATACAGAAGCTCACCTTATAGCCCTGCGGTGCGGCGGCCCTCCTTCCGGTTATGCACGACGGACCCTGCGTCTGCTGTCCGAAAAAATGGTTGAATCGGAATATGCCGGACATATCAGTCATGAAAGTGTGCGGCAGATTTAAAAAAAAACGGAATGAAACCCCGGCAGGTGAAGTCATGGATAATTCCGGATGCCGGTGCCGATTCTGTATGTGCGACGGAGGATGTTTCGGAAGTATATGAACGGCCGTACAATGAAAACAATCCGGTAATCTGTCCTGATGAATCTCCCAGGCAGCTGATCGGTGAGAAACGTGAGCCGTATATTGACAAACAGGGCACCGGACACACAGATTACGGATATACACGAAACGGAACGGCTGATGTGTTTATGATTTCCGAACCTCTCGGAGGAAAACGTGAGGTGATTGTAAAAGATCGGCATACACGCATGGAATGGGCGGAAGTCATAAAATATATTGCAGAAGATATGTATCCGGAAGCTGACAGACTGACTCTGATTCGGGATAATCTCAGTGCCCATAAAAGATCAGCTCTGTACGGAATCACGAACCGGAACGGGCACGGAGAATCCTGAACAGAATTGAATCCGTATTCACTCCGAAACATGGGTCATGGTTGGATATTGCTGAAATCGAACTCGGTGTGCCTAGCCGGCAGGGACTCAGGGACAGAGTCGGAAACAGGGAGGAACCGGGGCAGCAGATTGCTGAGCGGTATCAGGAACGTAACAGAAAAGAAAGTAAGGTTGACTGGCAGTTCAGAACAAAAGATGCAAGGATAAAATTAAAGCGGCTTTACCCGTCAATCAAATCTTGACTAAACACTACCAAAAAATTAAGGAATGGCCGGAATATAATAAAATTTCCTGCCGTGATGACTGTTTAAAACCTGAGTTGGTGGAAATCCTGAAAAAAATAGCGACAGAACCGATTTATGCTATTGATGAAATTGCAAGTTCTTACGGTCATGAAATTATCAGAACACCACCGTATCATCCTGAATTACAACCGATAGAAACTTGCCGGGGAGTAGTAAAAAATCATGTAGCCAGGAAATGTGATTTCACAATGAACAATTTAATCGGACAACCTGATATAGGATTCAACAAGGTTACTGCTAAGACATGCATATCCCTACAACGTCATTTATAGACGTAACTCCTGTGAGTTTCTTTTTCTGTGT
>DZCT01000518.1 GCA_022736535.1 Desulfatirhabdium butyrativorans
GAAAAATCGCTTTACGGTCTGAAAGACCGATCTTTGAAAGCGAATTGGTATCAGGCAATATCTTGGTGGTGGACAGTCTTAATCACCGCGTACAGAAATTCAGCAGTTCGGGAACTTACATCAGTCAGTTCGGAACATCAGGCACCGGCAACGGGCAATTCAATGAACCAAATGGTATAGCTCTTGATGGATCAGGCAATATCTTTGTGGCGGATTTCAATAACCAGCGAGTACAGAAATTCACCAGTTCGGGAACTTATCTCAGTCAGTTCGGAGGCTATGGTACCGGCAACGGGCAATTCGATCTTCCCGCTGGTATAGCTATTGACAATTCCGGCAATATCTGGGTGGCGGAGATGAATAATCACCGCATTCAAAAATTTGCTTACAGCAGCAGTAGCAGTATTGTAACCCGTACATTGCCCTCATGCTATTTTCCCGGAGGCAAAATAGCCGTAACGATTACTGCCGTGCCGCCTTTGGGAACAACAAATTATCTCGTGGAAGACACGCCTCCTGCCGGATGGACGGTTTCCAATATCAGCCACAGCGGCGTCTATGACACAATCGGCAAAAAAGTCAAATTCGGTCCCTATTTTGACAGCACCGCCCGCACCCTCACTTATGATCTGACCTCTCCGGCAACCGACACCGGCGACAAAACCTTTGCGGGAAAAATGTTTGCAGACGCCGCGACTTCGGACATCTCCGGACAGACCGTTATTTCCCAATGCTCGCAGTATCATCCGGCAGATACGGACAAAAATTTCGTTCTTACCGGCAGCGAGGTGGCGACTTACGGCATGGCATGGAAAAAGGGAACAGCATGGGCATTTCCGCCCGTTCCCATTCCGATCGGCTATGTCACCCGTGCGGGGGAATTGTGGCAGAGCGGAGAGGCTTACAGAATTGACACATCGCTCGGGGCTGCGCCCCTGTTCTGGGTGAACACGACAAAACGCTCGGCAGGAAATGAGACGCGTGCTTCGGTATCGTCGGCAGTCAGAGAATGCGTTTCAGGCAGCCTCACAGGACAGACCTTCACGGTAACGCTCACGGTAATACCTGCGGATACGGTGAAATATTATGCCGTGGAAGAAGAAATTCCGCAGGGGCTGACGCCTTCGGTAAGCGATCCGGGTTTTTTTGAGAAGGACACCCGCAAGGTGAATTTCGGTCCCTTCACAGGTCATGAGGCGCAGACCCTGACCTATACGATTACGCCGGACATCTCCGGCGAGTTCACTCTCAAAGGCATTGCCTCATTCGGCGGCGCTGATCTGGAAATTTCGGGAGACAGCAAGGTGACAGTCCGGGGCGGTGACGTCAACGCCGACGGCAAATCCGATCTGGCGGATGTGATTCTCGCGCTGAAAATTTCGGCAGGTTTTACCGAGTCCGGCGTGAACCTGAACGCGGACACAGACGGCGATGAGACCATCGGCATTGCGGAAGCCATCCGCATTCTTCAGAAACTTGCCATGTAGTGTCATCGTTTGTTTTTTTCAGCCACGAATGAACACAGATTTTCCACGAACTGAAGGACACGAAAAAAATCTACAGGGATTATGTCTAAGCAGGGATTACGGGATCGCCGGGCAATCCCTGCTTACACACAATCCTTGTAGATTAGCCACGAATGAACACGAAATTTATTTTTTCGTGCGCTTTTATTTGTGAAAAATTCGTGTGCATTCGTGGCTGAATTTTTATTCACGAATGCACACAAATGTTTCATTAAATCTCTACTGCTTCTCAATTCTCACCGCACAAGCCTTATACTCCGCCGTGAGCGTCACCGGATCAAACGCCGGATTGGCGGTGTTGTCTCTGAAATGAAATTTCTTCGCCCGGAGGAAAGGGTTATGAGACACTAAAAGCAAATGAATTGATGGTGTTACGCCGCCGTTTTTTTGAATGCATCAAATAGGAAAGGGGGGATTCGCGTACCGGCTGCGTAAGGTGAGTTATATATCATACCGATTCGCTTTCAAAACTGATGTTTTTTTCAACTCCGGAGTGCGGAAATAAGCGAAGCGTTTTTCGCATAAACCGGCATTTCTGACAGTGAATCGGTGTCAGGATTACGCTTGACTTTCTTTAGCCTGTTCGGTATTTTAAAAAGTGAAGTGTAAATTACATGGAGAGAGATAAATATGATATTATATAATTGTCAAAAAAGATATGTCTATTTGAAATAGATAGACAATGAGGAGTAAAATTATGACAGTCATCAGACAAGTATATGAAAAACTTCCTGAAACAATCGTAACGCCTGCTGCTTTGAAAAATCGCCGTGTTGAGGTTATCATGCTTCCTTTGGACGAAGCTGATGCCGAATTTGAAAAGCCGAACTCACTCAAAAAGCAGAAGAATCCTATCGAAGAGATTATCGGCGCATGGGAAGGAGAGCCTCTTGTACGCCCGGATCAGGGAATATTTGAACTCAGAGAAGTGCTGAGATGATTTTTCTCCCTGATACCAATGTTTGGATAAAGCTTCTGAATCCGGGAGAAACACCGGTCAAAAAATATTTTCTCAAAACCGATCCGAACAAAATCAGGCTTTGCTCCGTAGTAAAGGCTGAACTGTATTTCGGAGCATATAAGAGCAGTCGGAAAATGAAGAATCTGAATCTTCTCAAACGCCTTTTTTCACAATATGAATCCCTTGCATTCGATGACGCTGCCGCAAAAATCTATGGAAAAATCCGTTTGAAACTCAAAACTCAGGGAACGCCGATAGGTCCGAATGATCTTCTGATTGCTGCTATCGCTCTGAGTAACAAAGCTGTTGTGATTACGCATAACACAAAAGAGTTCAAAAGAGTCGTCGGGTTGAAATTGAGAGACTGGGAAATATTGCAGCCTAACAACACCTGATAGTTTTTATCGTTACAGCGCTGAAAATATGCCCATCCTTTCAAAAAAAGCACATCATCAATATGTATGATTCTTACTGAAGGGCTGTTCAGCCATCGGTTTCCGATTTTTACAGCTTTTTCGTGACAGCCGCGGCTGTTAAGGTCAGGCTCTGTGTGTCAAGTGCGATATTTCGGCATCAGGCGTCACGCTCTCGCGCAACACCTGATACCGAAATATGAATGTCATTATCGCTTCTCAATCCGCACCGCACAAGCCTTATACTCAGCCGTGAGCGTCACCGAATCAAACACCGGATTGTGTTATTTGTGAACAATTCGTGTCCGTTCGTGGTTCTCATTTCTGCCACGAATTTACACGGATTTCTCACGAACATAAGAACACGAATTTTTTTAAATCTTCATTAGACCTCTTTCAAAAGTACATATTGACATCGGAGAAGAAGTCTGACAGA
>DZCT01000519.1 GCA_022736535.1 Desulfatirhabdium butyrativorans
TCGCAAAGAACGCAGAGAACGCAAAGAAAAAAAGATTCTTCGCTTCGCTCAGAATGACAGTTCTATTCAGAAGGACGTTTCTTTGCGCTTTTTGCGAGAACCTTTTGTCTCTCGCAAAGAACGCATAGAACGCAAAGAAAAAAAGCTTTCTTTTCTCTCGTTCCATGCTCTGCGTTGGAACGAGAAATTTGCGATTTTGGTAGGGGCAACCCCCTGTGGTTGCCCTGCGGAGTAAGCACGGGGGCTTACCCCTACGGAACATCGCAGATACATACACATAAGGAGAATAAACAAAAACAATGGATGTAAGAAAAGTTTTGCTCACAGAAGATGAAATGCCGCGTCAATGGTACAACATTCTTGCGGATATTAAAATGAACCCGCCCCTGGGACCCGACGGCAAGCCGATCAGCCCGGATGCGCTCGCGCCGGTATTTCCCATGAATCTCATCGAGCAGGAAGTCAGTTCCGAAAGATGGATCACGATTCCCGATGAGGTGCTGAATGTCTTGACTATATGGCGTCCTTCGCCGATGGTCAGGGCGCGTTCTCTTGAAAAAGCATTAGACACGCCTGCAAGAATTTATTTCAAAAACGAGGCATTAAGCCCTCCGGGGAGTCACAAACCCAACACCGCTGTGCCGCAGGCATATTATAACAAGGTCTTCGGCATCAAAAAGCTGACCACCGAAACCGGCGCAGGTCAATGGGGAAGCGCACTGGCATTTGCCTGTTCGCAGTTCGGATTGGAATGCAAGGTGTTCATGGTCCGCATCAGTTTTGACCAGAAACCTTATCGGAAATCGCTGATGGCGGCATGGGGCGCAAACTGTGTCGCAAGCCCCAGCAGGGAAACCAAAGCCGGACGCGATGTTCTGGAGCAATTCCCGGACAGCCCGGGAAGTCTCGGCATTGCCATCAGCGAGGCAATCGAAGAAGCCGTCGGCGATACAAGCGGTCAGACCCGCTATTCGCTGGGAAGCGTTCTGAATCATGTGATGCTGCATCAGACCATCATCGGGCTTGAAGCCCAGAAGCAGATGAAAAAAATCGGGGAATATCCGGATATTGTCATCGGATGCGCGGGCGGCGGCAGCAATTTTGCCGGTCTGGCATTTCCTTTTGTTCTTGACAAAATCAACGGCAAAAAAGTTGAAATCTATCCGGTTGAACCCACTGCCTGCCCCACGCTGACAAGATCGCCTTTTGCCTACGATCACGGCGATTCGGCAGGATATACGCCCCTGCTTCCCATGCACAGCCTCGGACATACCTTTGTGCCTGCGCCCATTCACGCGGGCGGGCTTCGGTATCACGGCATGGCACCGACCGTCAGCCAGCTCGCAACGGAAGGCATTATCGAACCCAAAGCGGTTACGCAGTTGGCGGCATATCAGGCAGGCGTTCTCATGGCAAGAACCGAGGGTATTATCCCCGCGCCGGAAACCAACCATGCGCTTGCCTGCGTGGTGGATGAAGCCCGGAAAGCAAAAGAAGAAGGAAAAGAAAAAGTCATTCTTTTCAATTTCAGCGGACACGGCCTGATTGATCTGGTGGCTTATGACAAGTATTTTTCAGGCGAGTTGAAAGACTACGTGCTGAGTCAGGAAGAAGAAGATAAATTTGAAGCCTGTCTGAAAAATTATCCCAAACCTCAACTGCTGAAAAGCCGGTAAGCAAAAAAAATTAACCACGAATGGACACAAATTTTTAACCACGAAGAACACGAAATTTATGAATAGGAGTTAGGCACTCAGGACTCTCGTTCCCACGCTCCGCGTGGGAACGTCTCCCGGGACACTCACGGAATGGCGGACGCGGAGCGTGGGAACGAGATCAAGGTTTGTTCGTGAACAATTCGTGTTCATTCGTGGCGAAAAAAAGTCGCAGTCTTATGAATGATAAAATTTTCGATGCGGAGCGGCGTTGTCCGAGACTCGGCGGTACCGTATCTTTCTCATATTGCGAAACCTGCGGGGAGCATCAACTGCCCTGCTTTAAGATTTTTGATTGCTGGTGGGAACATTTTGATGTGGCGGCATATCTGAAAAACAAATTGTCTCAGGAGCAGTTTGAAAGGCTTGTCAATTCAAAACCCAAACCGAAAGTCGCAAGTCTTCTTGATTTGATTGAGCAGGCGAAAAGAGCAAAGCAATAATTTGAATATATAAAGGATCGGGAAGTTTTTCCCTTTGATTGTCATTTCGACGAACTGCCTGAAACTGTCATTTCGACGAACGCAGTGAGGAGAAATCTTTACGCTTGTGAATGAAAAGATTTCTCGCTCCGCTCGAAATGACATACTTAGGTCGCTCGAAATGACATACTTAGGGACAAATTATTAAAAATACACCTAATTCAAAGGAGGTTCTACTTGATTATTAAGTCATTGGTCGTCGGACCGATTATGGCAAACTGTTATATTTTAGGATGCGAGCAGACAAAAGAAGCTGTAGTGATTGATCCCGGTGATGAGACCGACAGAATCCTGCTGATGCTTGCGGAATCGGCGTTGAAGGTGAAGTATATTCTGAATACGCACGGACATTTCGATCATGTGGGGGGCAATAAGAAATTGAAGGACGTGACCGGCGCAGAACTGATGATCCATGCTGCCGATGCGCCCATGTTAAAGCATCTTTCCGCGTCTGCCGCAAACTGGGGGCTTTTCGCTGATGATTCTCCGCCGCCGGACCGCACGATTGCTGAAGGCGATACGATTTCTTTCGGGAAAGACATTACGCTGAGAGTCATTCACACCCCGGGACATACGCCCGGCGGCGTTTCTTTTCATACAGATGAAAAAGTTTTTGTCGGCGATACGCTTTTTCAAAGTTCTATCGGACGCACGGATTTCCCGGGCGGAAATTTTGAAACGCTCATTTCCAGCATCAAAAACAAGCTGTTTATGCTGGGGGACAAAGTGGAAGTTTTTACCGGACACGGGGACCCGACGACTATCGGCAGAGAAAAGCGTTTTAATCCTTTTCTCCGCTGATTTCCGGTCTGATACCGAATCTCTGTTGAAAATTGACATGGATATACAGGATATGCAGGATAAGATACAGCATAATGTATTAAATATCCTGTGTATCCCTGTTGAAAAAGCAGACAGCAGGGTGGGCATGAAATGCCCACATTGCAACGGCGCCAATCAGAATAATCAGATAAATCACAGTTCAGACAGCAGGAGGAGTTTGATGAATTTGACAGAACCGATAAAAATAAAAATCCTGAAAATCCCGCTAATCCCAAAAATCCTGTTCACATTTTTTTTACAGCAGCATATTTTCTATTTGGGGAAAAAATGAGAGAATAAAGAAAA
>DZCT01000520.1 GCA_022736535.1 Desulfatirhabdium butyrativorans
CTTCACCGCTGGCACAGACCGCAGCGTTGAACCCCTTGAGTCGGCACTGCTCCGACAATACCTTTACAAAATTCGGATCATCCTCAATAATCAGAATGGACCTGGCGGCAGGTTCGTGGTGCGGGGTGCGGGGTTCGGGGTTCTTGAGGGTGCGGGGCGCATCGCCGGCTGAGGCGCTGACCTCTGCCCGTTCACTCCCGGCTGCGGCTTTTTGTGAGGCGGGCGTCAAGCTGCCCACCTGACATTTACTGTCATTCTGAGCGGAGCGAAGAATCTCACCCCTCCCGCACCGAGACCCTTCGCTCCGCTCAGGGTGACAAAGTGAGGCGGGCGGCAAGCTGCCGGCCCTGCCCGAAACGGGAAGATTTCCCCGAACCTCTGACCCCTCACCCCGAACCCCCCCGGGCAGATACAGCGTAAATGTCGAACCCTTTCCGAGTTCGCTTTTCAACTGAATCTCGCCGCCCAGCAGTTTTGCCAGCTCACGGGAAATGGAAAGCCCCAGCCCGGTGCCGCCGTACTTACGGGAAGTGCTGCCGTGAACCTGCTGAAAAGCTTCAAAAATATCAAGCAATTTGTCTTCCGGTATGCCGATGCCCGTGTCGCTGACCGAAAAGGCAAGGGTATGCTGACCGTCCAGACCGCTGCGGGACAAATCTGTTTCAGGTTCGGGCAGATGAACAGAAAAAGTGATGTCGCCTTTTTCCGTAAACTTAATCGCATTGGACATAAAATTTTTGATAATCTGTTCCAGCCGCTGCGGATCCGTGCTGATGCTTTCCGGAAGACGCTCATCCAGGCAGATGTTCAAGGTCAGTCCTTTATCGGCAAGGACATGCTTGAAGTTTGCATTCAGGCTGTCTGCAATATCTTGGAATAAAACCGTTTCAATATTGACAGACATCTTTCCGGCTTCGATTTTGGAAAGGTCCAGAATTTCATTAATCAGATTCAGCAGATCATTTCCGCTTTTGTAAATAATCCGGGCAGATTCGGACTGATCTTCGCTGAAATTTCCTTCTCTGTTTTCCGCCAGATTCCGGGCAAGAATGAGCATACTGTTAAGGGGCGTGCGGAGTTCATGGGACATATTGGCAAGAAATTCGGATTTGTACTTGCTGGTCACTTCCAGTTCTTTTGCCTTTTTCTCAATATCGCTCCGGGCAATTTCCAGCGCAACATTCTTTTCGGTAATTTCAAGCTTCTGTCTTTCCAGATACTGGGTTTTCTCTTCCAATTCCTCATTGGCAGCCTGAAGCTCTTCCTGCTGGGATTTCAACTGCGCCTCCGAAAGCCTCAGCGCGTCCCTCTGTTCGGCAAGTTCTTCATTTGTGGCGCTGAGTTCTTCCTGCTGAACTTTAAGTTCGGCGCCCTGACGCTGGGATTCCTTGAGAAGAAACGCGATCTTGTCCCGGGATTGGGCGGAATTGAAACCGATGGCAATATTTTCCATCGCATACTTCAGAAACTCCATTTCCCTGTCGTTAAATTCTTCAAAAGTTCCCAGTTCGACCACGCCGACCAACCTGCCTTCATACAGAAACGGAGAAACTATGATGTTCCGGGGATAGGTGTCGCCGATTGCAGAGGCGATTCGGATGTAGTCCTGGGGAACATTTGTGACAGAGATGATTTCCTTTTCAAAAGCCGCCTGCCCTGCCAATCCTTCGCCGATGCGGATCGTGTCGCCCAGAGTTTTGCGTTTGGCAAAAGCATAAGTGCCGGCAAGTTTCAGTTCCGTATTTTCCCCGCTTTCCCCGGCTGAAACCAGATACAGCGCGCCGATCTGCGCGCCGAGATATTTTGCCAGACAGGTAATCACATTTCGGGCAAGGGTCTGCACATCCTGATCCCCCCGCATTTTTTCATTCAGTTCGTTCTGACCGCTCTTAAACCAGTCCTGTTTTTCATTTTCCGCTTTTGCTTCCCGCAAGGAATCGGTCATCCGGTTGAATGATCTTGCCAGATTGCCGATTTCTTCCTGAGTCTGAATATCGAGACTCACGTTGACATTGCCCTCCGCAACGCTTTTGGCAGCCCGTTCCAACTTCCGGATGGGGACGGTAATGGTGCGGACCAGCACAAGGGTTATCAGCGTTGACATCAGCACGGTCAGCGCCAGCAGAACCGTCGTAACCGTGCGCGTGGAGCGGTAAGTCTCTTCGGCGCGGCGTGCCGCTTCAAACGAGGCTTCTTTGTTGAGTTTGACAAGTCCTTCCAGATTTGTGCTGAAATCCCTGAACAGTTTATAAGCTTCCTCATTGAGCAGCGTAAGGGCTTCTTCATCTTTGCTGTCACGGGAAAGTTTCATGAACTGTTCGTGCATTTCCAAATAACGCCCCCATTTTTCCTGAAACTCGGCATACAACTGCTGCTCTTCGGGAGATGTGATGAGCGGCTGATAAATCTCCTGATTTTTTTCGATTTTCAGCTTGAGGGTCAGCATCATCTGTTCCTGTTCCCGCATCTTATATCCGTAATAGGTCAGCGCGTGCTGCATTTCATTGATACGGTACTCGGAAGTGTTGAAATTGATTTCGGAAACAGCGATGACGCCGGGCAGTCGCCGGGTATTCACTCTGTCAATCTCGTCTTTGAGCGCGGACATTTTGAGCAGGGAAAAAACGGTTACACCGGTCATAATAATAAGGATAAAACCGAAAGCAAGTCCCTGCTTTGTCGCTAATTTCAAATTCTTAAAGCGCATTGTTTTTCCTTTCGTCTATTTGGGGTCAGAGGTCAGAGGTCAGTGAGCCGCTCACCCCCTGACCCCTTACCTCTGAACTGTTTATCAGCCCTCTCTTGTAACATTAAAAAGCTTATAAAGCAAGAAAGTAGCGAAAACAATATGGTAAGTCTTTTTTTATTTTGCAAGATGCTATTTTATTTGCTATGATTGTACGTTATGTGTTGAGCAGGGTCATGCTGTCCGCGGGCGGATTCTATCTGTGTCATACCGAATCGCTGTTGAAAGTGTTCATCCGTAAAAACAGCTTTCCGCAGCCGGAAAAAATGATTTCAGCAGGGATAATATCCTTACGAGTTAAGCAGTTGACCTCGTTCCCACGCTCCGCGTGGGAATGTCCGGAGTGTCCGGAGTGTCCGGAGTGTCCGGAGTGTCCGGAGTGCTGAAATGAGCGGAGCGACCGAATTTTATAAAATGGGTTAGCACAATGCTGAAATTTCATTTCAGCAGTCCTGATACGGACGCGGAGCGTCCGGGCTGCATTCCCACGCGGAGCGTGGGAACGAGAAAAAAACCACAGAGCGCACAGAGATTTTAAAAACTCTGTGATCTCTGTGTATTCTCTGTGAACT
>DZCT01000521.1 GCA_022736535.1 Desulfatirhabdium butyrativorans
GCCAGAACTCCTCGGCATAAAAACGCTGATTGTGGATGACAGCGCTGTGTTCAGGGAGTTTATGCAGGAAACACTCGAACAGCTCGGTCTGAGGGTGTCTGCCGCAGGTTCCGGAGCCGAAGCCCTTGCAAAACTGAAACAGGTGCAGGAAAATGAGCCTTTCCGCCTGATTTTCATGGATTGGAAAATGCCGGGCATGGACGGATTTGAGACCATCAAAGCCATTGCAGAAGCAGGATTGTGGGCGCCGCAGTCTCAGAACCGCTCCCTTGCGGTCGCG
Organism: Desulfatirhabdium butyrativorans; assembly: GCA_022736535.1. Taxonomy (GTDB): domain Bacteria; phylum Desulfobacterota; class Desulfobacteria; order Desulfobacterales; family JAIFKL01; genus JAIFKL01. The sequence goes on from DZCT01000521.1 coordinate 281, forward strand.
GCGCAGAGCCGGGAGCGTGAGCAGCTCGAAACCGCCCTCATTATGATGACCGGTTTCGGACGGGAAGAAGAAATTCCGGAATCCGGAGCAGATGCGCTTCTGTTCAAGCCGGTAAAGCCTTCTCTCTTGGTGAACACCATCATGGAAGTCTTCGGAAAAAGTTCTGAACTGCCTTGTTCTGAAGAAAATAAATCTGAAAAAGAATGCCTTGAGCCTGAACTTAAAGGCAAACGCGTGCTTCTGGTGGAAGACAATCTCATCAACCGACAGGTGGCTTCTGAAATACTGAACGGCGTCGGGGTGATTGTGGAAACGGCAAACAACGGAAAAGAAGCGGTCTGCGCTGTAAAAAAAGGCGGTTTCGATCTGGTGCTGATGGATGTGCAGATGCCGGAAATGGACGGATTTGAAGCCACGCGGGTCATTCGGAAATGGGAAGGGGTTCGGGGTGCGGGGTCAGAGGTCAGAGGCGACACCCCTCACCCCTCACCCCTCACCCCTCACCCGGTTCCCATCATCGCCATGACCGCCCATGCCATGAGCGGAGACCGGGAAAAGTGTCTCGAAGCGGGAATGAATGATTATGTCACCAAGCCCATCAATTCTGACGCGCTCATGGCGGTGATGATAAAATGGATCCGGAGGTCAGAGGTCAGAGGTCAGAGGTCAGAGGTAAACCCCGAACGAAAGCAGGTTCGGGGTCAGAGGTCAGAGGTCAGGGGACTCCCCGAACCCGTCTATTCTCAGCATGGGCCGAACCCGTCTATTCTTAGCATGGGACTTACGATAAACGGGTACGGGGTACGAGGTGAGGGGTCAGAGGCGGCTCCCCTCACCCCTCGCCCCTCACCCCTCACCCGTTTTTACATAGAAGGCGTGGATGTTGAGACGGGGCTTTCACGGCTGAGGGGGAACAAAGTTCTTTTTTTCAATCTGCTCAAAGTGTTTGCTCAGGATTACAGCAGAATTGCAGATGAGATAAAAGACGCGCTGACTGCGGGAAATATACCGCTTGCCCAAAGTCTGATTCACAAACTGAAAGGGGTGGCAGGCAATCTTTCCGCCAGCGATCTGGAGACTGCGACAAAGGAATTGGAAATCGCTGTCAAAGCAGGGCGGTCTGAAGATATTCATCTTTGGATCGGCAGTGTGGAAGCCGCGCTCATTTTTTTGCTGAAACAGATTGAAGGGATTCAATATCCTGCGGAAGACGATACGCTGTCGCCGACGCCGGATGAATGTGCGCCGAGTCTTTCCGAAATCGCCGATGTGCTGATTGAAACCGCGGATCTGATTTCAAAAAATCTGATTGAGGCAGAGGAAAAAATTCCGATCCTGAAAAAGATGCTGGCAAACCGGCAGAACGCCGTCTTGGTAAAAAAGGAACTTCAGGAAATTGAAGTGAATCTCAGTATATTTAATTTCAAAAATGCACAGAAATCATTGGAAAAAATTGCAGAGACGCTTGGGATTTCTTTAGAAAGATAATGTTTCTGTTTTCTATCCTTGACAATGATTTGTGCAATGTGTTTTTATCTTATTTCAGCAGGGGGCGATTGTTCACCGGAGATAGAGACGAGGGTATTTCAGCAGGGGTGCCGCCGGCTTTAGCCTCCCCCTTTCGTAAAGGGGGACCGAGGGGGATTTTTCAGCGGGGACGGTTCAAATCCCCCCTGCCCCCCTTTAAAAAAGGGGGGGATCCCCCCGACCCGTCAAATATATGAAAGCGAGTTCATATTAAAGATAAAGGAAAAATATCATAATGAAAATTTTGATTTGCGGAAAAGGCGGGAGCGGAAAAAGCACGGTTTCCGTTCTGACAGCAAGGGCTTTGAAAAAGATCGGCTACAGTGTGCTGCTCGTAGATGCGGACGAATCGAATTTCGGTCTTCACCGTTTGCTGGGGATTCCGCAGCCCCTGCTTCTGATGGACAGTTTCGGCGGAAAAAAAGGATTCAAAGAAAAAACAGCCAATACCTTTCCGAAGGGGAGTTCCGGCGGACTTTTCAACCAAAAATGGCGGATTTCCGATATTCCGAAAGACTGTATCGCAAGTTCGGACGGCATTGCGCTGCTGGCTGTGGGCAAAATCCACGATTTCGGCGAAGGCTGCGCCTGTCCTATCGGTTCGCTCTCCCGAATGTTTCTGTCGAATCTGGAAATCGGAGAAAAAGACGCGGTGGTGATTGACACGGAAGCGGGCGTTGAGCATTTCGGACGCAGAATAGATGCGGAATGCGATGTGATTCTGGATGTGGTGGATCCCAGCTTCGAGTCTTTTCTGCTGGCAAAAAAGATACAGGAAATGGGACAGAAAGCCGGGGCAAAAGTTTTCTTTGTTTTGAACAAAGTTGACGAACAGGTGGAAAAAATCATGTCCGAACAGGTTGATCCTGCAAGGGTTTTTGCTACAATTCCGAAAGACAATGCGGTTTTTACGGCTTCGCTTGAAGGCAAAAAGCTGACAGCCGATTTTCCTGAGATTGCAGATGCCTGCCGGAAAATATGCCGGTGATGTACAAGGGGTTTTTAACCCCTTGCTGTAGGAGCGGGAGTGCGAAAATAGAGCGCAGCGATTTTTCGCACCCTGCAAAACACGTTGCGCTTATTGCAAAAAAGCGCTTCGCTCTATTTTTGCACTCCGGACCCGCTGTCCGTCACAATTAAATTAACTGGGTAGTAGAACGAGTTTTCAACTCGTTTCTGTTTATTTCGTAAAGCGGCTCAGGCTGAAACAGATAAACCCGCTCTGCACGAAGGCTATTTTTAACTTTTAACATTATTATACACCATTAAGGAGACAGAATGATGACAAAACACAACTCGTTAGCTATTGCTGCTTTGGGGACATTGCTTTTGCTTCTCACGACCGGATGTTCAAGTTTGCAATCCAACAGCAAAGACGGAAATATGTTCTCCCGGATTCTTGCCAGAGACAGCAAAGGCGCGTCTTCCATTTATCGGGATTTCGCAGATGTCCTGATTCCGGGCGATCTGAAAGTTGACAATGACTCGTCTTTTATCTATCAGACG
>DZCT01000522.1 GCA_022736535.1 Desulfatirhabdium butyrativorans
TTCAGACGCGTTCACAAGCTCCTCCACGGTGCTGGTATCGAAATTCAGACCGTCATTGAGAGCCTGTGACCAGGCTGCAATCATATTGCCGTATGAATCAAAAACAACTGCCGCATCCTTGCTGAATTCAGGGCTTGCATTGATTTGAACAGGCGCAGACCATGAGGTTCCCTGATAGGTGGAAACATAGACATTGCTGCCCAGTTCAGCCTTTGACATGTCTTTTGTCCAGACAACGGCAATCTGTCCGGCGCTGCTTCTGGCAACCGAAGGCATTCCGTCATTTTTCAGATCATTTGAAATATTGGCAAGAACAGGTGTGCCTTCATAGAGATTTCCTGTTCCGATCAGCTCCTTTTTGACCTTTGCGCTATCCTCACAGATTTCCACGCCGTCCTTTACACGGCATCTGCTTCTGGCAAAAGTGTCTCTTTCCGAAACAATCCTCGGTTCCATTGTTGTGCCGAAACTCCGGCGCCGGTCTTCAGGACAGGCAGTTCCCCATGACACGCTCCATTCATCTTCCCACCAGCACAAAACAACATAGGTTCCTTCCAATGACAGGCAGTATCCTTTGAATTTTGCTGAAAAAGGACGCGCCACGACTTCAAAAGAGCCGCTTAATGTCCCTTTTATATCGGTCTCTGCCAGATAGCCGCCAATAAGCGAAAGAGAACCTGTGGGACCCGCTCTGAAAGTGGCGTCCAGAGTTCCGTTTGTGGGCCACCCCGGGAAATTGGATTTCCATATCAGATTGCCGGATGCATCCATTCCGATAAAGCCCCCGATGGTTGCATTGCCTATGGTAACTCCGAAAACCGGAATAGGTATCGGCGGGGATGCAATGCTGATTTCGCCGTCGACGCGAAGGGAAAATCCTGCTTCGTCAAATACATATTCACATGCTTCCTCATCTGTTTTCCATGTTGCGGAACCGCTGGCTGAACCTGTGATTTTTCCGATTTCACCGACCTGTGCCTCCGCGCCCGCTGATCCGGACAAATATCGGGTGCATCCGTTTTCACCGCAGGCTTCCCCGTTGATGAACAGACCGTAATTTCCGCCGATCACAGGAACCCATTTGGGAATTTTAAGACCCGTATCGCCTTTCGGATAGGTAATGCCTTCGCAGACTCTTTCACGGGCTGAACGAAGATTTTCCTCCTCATCCGCGATTCTTGAAATGGGAACCGCAATACTGGCAACTTTGTAATACAGATCACTGTCATCCCGGATGGAAAAATCCCGCTGGAGCCACAGAAAAACCGGTTTGTGCGTTGCATTGTCCACAACCAGAGCTATGCCGAAATCCGGGTTGTCATCCGAAGTCAGAGACTGGGGATCGCTCCATGCCATTCCCTGATCATTGATCTGTCCTGCTGCCCATATAATTTTTCTCGGCGATGTTTCAGATTCCCATGAAACAAGAAAGCCGGGGGAAGTTCCGTTGAGAAGATATTTGTCGTAAATCAGAACAGGATTGAATCCCTGCGCGCCGCTGATTTTGCCTGACTGACTCCATCCGGTTCCCCGGTTGATTGCCCACCAGATATCTCTTCCTCTCTGCCAGACAGTTGCCAGATTTCCGGCAGCATCAACTGCAATTGCAGGGTTGAAATCAGGAATCTTTGCGGTTTCCTGCTCTTTTTCCTCAGGAACTTTTTTGCCGTAACAGATCAGTCCGTTTTCATCCTCTCCGCCTGAAACTGCTGCCAGAACCGGTTCATCAAAATACCAGCCTTCTGCAAAAATCTCATACTCTCCGTCCGGCAAGTCTTCAAACACAAAACGCCCTTCAGTATTATCCGCTGTTTTCACCTGCTTCAGAACCGATTTGTCGCTGCTGACGATTTTAAGGGAGACATCTTTCAGAGGCATTTTTGTGTCTGCATCTAAAAGAATACCGCTGACTGCGGCAACCGGTTTGCCTTCTGCCTGCCGTGCCTCAAAGCGGATGAATCTGCTGACATCATACTGTTCAATTCCCCGGTGTCTGAAACGGTTTGCATCCTGTCTGAGCAGAGATATGTAATCGCTCCATGAGCTTCCGAGCCGTGCTGTAAGTTTCGGGAACAGGGCGTTCCATTCCGTATCGCTCATGTCCGCAGGCTTCATTTTCGGTTTTTCCGCATTCCAGTCAATGCCGTCAATGGTGTCATGGGTGATAAGCAGTGTAACACCAGCCGAACCAAGCGAATCTGCTTTGAAATAAAAAGGAACACGCCGTGATTCTCCTGCAAACAGGACTTCGGGAATAACAGAGCCTCCTATGCCGAGAATCTGGACTGCTCCCGCAAAATTTTCTTTGTCAAGAGAAACCTGACAGTTAGCCGCTGAAGTAATTGTGAAAACCGGAGCCTGCGCATGGGTTTCCCCTGTGTTTTTATAGTTCAGCCATCCTGTATAAACTCTGCCGACTCTTATAGATGAGGGTATTTGAATATTCGCCTCAATTCTCGGAGGCGTACCTTCTTTGATTTCATACAAGCCTTTGAGAACTTCCCGTGTTCCGTCATGCCAGAATACCGCAACATCATAAATTCCGAGAGACATGTCAGTAAGCGGAAATACTGCGGTCAAATCAGACGGGGAAGACAACTGCACTTCCGAAGCCATGCGTGCTGCCGAGCCTGATTTTTCCAGTCCCACATTCATTCCTTCGGCAAAACCGAGACCTTGCACAATGAGTATGGCATTTCCGCCGGGCGAACCCTGCCGCGGAGAAATGTCGCTTATGTATTTGTCAACATACCGTGCAGTAAGGGTATAAGTTCCGCCGCCTTCATTCACATCTAATCCGAACAGGGAAAAATAATAAGTTCCAGTTCTGCTCGGCGAAATAAGCAGTTCATAGGCTCCGTGAAGTGAAAGGGCTTTGGATGAATATTCTCCGGTTGAGGGATAAAGGGGCAGTTCCCCGAATTTTCCGTCCATATAAACTGCGTCAATGCCCGCATTCGGAACCATTTCAACCAGCAGGGATTTGCCTGCCTCTGCCTGAACAGAAAAATCCTGAATGGTATGCGGATCAAGGGTTCCGCTGTAAGGCGTTCCCAAAGTAAGCGGAATAGCGCTTCTTGTCTGGGCAAATTCATAGGGATTATACTCAAGCCAGGGATCATAGGATACATTTGTCCCGACCAGAGCAGAATCCGGTTCCTCAGCACTGCCCCAGTAATTGTATGTTCCGTTGACAAGAATTTTGGATATATTAAATATACCTCCCATGCTGTTATTCACAAAGGCATTGTAATACATGAGCGGATTGGAATTATCCAGATATATTGCATAATTGGAACAGTTCCGAATCA
>DZCT01000523.1 GCA_022736535.1 Desulfatirhabdium butyrativorans
TGTCGTCAAACAGGAAAATATATTTCAAATGCGTAAAGCGTTTCTGAAGTTCTTTGTACATTTCCAGATAGTCAAATTTGCGGTAAACATTCGGAATAATGACGGCTGCGGCTTCGGTTTTCTCAACCATATATTCCAGTTCCCGCTCCCGCAGATAGGGATAGACCGTGAGAGAGATAAAACCTGCTCTTTCACAGGCAATTCTGGCGAGAAATCCGTAAACGCTGTTGGGTGACTGAATAATGATCCGGGAATATTGAGGAATGCCCATTTCCACCCATGTAATCGCCATAGCATCCACAAGCTTTTTTGCTTCCGCCCATGTCAGCCGGTATTTGGCGTCAACCAATGCTTCTCTGTTTCCGTATTCCCGGGCGTTTCTGTCCCAGAAATCATAAAAAGTTTCCTGAGTCCAGTATCCGTCCTTCAAAAACTCATTCACCATATCTTCTTTATAACGAATCGGTTTCATTTCTTTTCCCCTTTCAGTAGGGTGGGCAACTTGTTGCCCACCGTTGTATCTATAAAACTCGGTGGGCAACAAGTTGCCCACCCTACAATCAGTTAGAATCCGAACTCAGACCATCGGGACTGAACTCTCTTCACCATTTCCGCGTCCAGTTCAATGGGAATCGGTTTCTTTTTCCATTCATAGGGAATCGTTGCATCTAACAGCAATCTGCCGGTGATTTCTCTGGCGTCCAGCGGGAGAGACGGATCCAGCGGAGTGGAGCGTCCTCTTTTGATGACCTGAGACCGATTCGGCTGAAATCTGAAGCTCAATGCGTACATGACACGGGGAATATCCCATGCGTCAATATCTTCGTCCACGACAATGACGGTTTTAAGACCGTAAGCGCCCATTTCCGTAGATATGGCAGCGGTCAGCACCTGATCCACATGACCGGGATACATCTGCTTCATGGAAATAATGGCAAGAAATCTTCCCGAACCTTCGGGCGGACAGTAAACCGATTTGATACCCGGGATTTTCATGTCGCCGAGCTGCTGCCACAGCGTCGCGCCGTAGGTCAGCGCCATGGTCATGTGCGTGTCCGTCACAGCTCTTCCCACAGTGGTTCCCCAGAAGATCGGATTGTTGCGGTGGGTGATGCAACTGACCTTGATGTAGTTTCTGGGGTCAGTTCCCACGCCGGAATAGTAGCCGGTGTATTCGCCGAAAGGACCTTCGGGCATGAATTTGTCCGCATCCACTTCGCCTTCCACGACGATTTCAGCCGTGGCCGGGATGGGCAGATCAACGGTTTCGCCTCTGACCACTTCGATTCCCTCTCCGCGGATAGAGCCTGCCAGATCATATTCACTGTCAAAAGCGGATACACGCGCCGCGCCCATCAGGAAAAGAAGGGGATCGCATCCCACGACAACCGCCACCGGCATGGGTTTTTTCATTGCCTGATATTTTTTCAGCATGATGTCGGAGTGCTTTCCTTTGATGAACTGGGTTCCCAGATGATTTTTGTCGAGCATCTGAAGTCGGTAAGTTCCCAAATTGACCCAGCCCGTATCCGGGTCTTTGGTGAGAACAAAATGGGCAGTGCCGAAAAAGCGTCCGCCGTCCAAAGGATAATATTTGGGTACGGGGAACTGGGTCAGATCAATCTTATCGCCCATAAGAATATTTTCTTTGCACGGCGCGCCTTTGCTGTCAACATATTTGGGCGGAATCTTGCGCTTGCCTTTTTCCACCCATTCTCTCATGATGTCAACCAGACTTGATTTCGTATCCATGCCCATGATCAGAGAGAGTCTTTCCGTGGTGGTACAGACGCTGGTGATGACCGGTGAATTGTAGCCTTTCACATTCTCAAAAAGGAGCGCGGGCCCGCTTTTTTCTTCATTAAGCTTTGCAACATGCGACAATTCAAGATTCCAGTCAACCTCTGCCTTGATTCTGTGCAACACCCCCAGTTCTTCAGCCTTTGCGATAAAATCTCTCATGCTTTTCATAAAATCGTCCCTCCGAAAAAAAAGATTTATATTTAAAATTCTTTTCAAAAAAGAATTCATTCCCTGCTCACGATTTGTTTTTTTTATGAACGATTCAGAAAAGAATGTCAATTTCATATTTTTTATGGTATTCATAAGCTTAAATTATGAATATGGAAATATCCGTTTCTCACTTCTAACTTATTTGAGGAAATCAAACTGAGATGTTGAATTTTAACCAGCTTCGGGCATTTTATCATGTGGCGAAAAACATGAGTTTTACTTCAGCCGCAAGGGAACTGTTCATCACACAGCCGGCGGTGACCGCGCAGGTGAAACTTTTTGAAGATTATTATGATCTCAAACTGTTTAAGAAAAAGGGAAGAGGCGTGTCCCTGACCGAAGAAGGCAAACTCCTTTATGAACACATCAGAAAGATTTTTGAATATGAAAAGGAAATCGAAAATCTGATCGCCGATATGAAATCCCTGAAAAAAGGTCTGCTGCGTCTCGGAACTACCAAGACTTATGCACGGTGGTTCATGCCTTTTCTGGTCGGAAAATTTCTGGAAAAATATCCCTGCATCAAAATCCATCTGAAAGAGGGAAGTTCTTTGGAAATGACTCAGAGCCTGATCGAACTTAAAATTGATATGGCGATTATCGCCAAAGTCGAAGAACCGCCTGATGTCTGTTTTATTCCTTTCAGTCAGGAAGAAATGGTGGTCATTGCGGCGCCGGATCACCGTTTTGCCCGAAAAGGCGTCATTCCTTTTGATGAACTGGCGAAAGAGCCGCTGATCGTGAAGGAAAACGGATCCGGCACCCGGAAAATCGTAAATGAGTTATTTGCCCGGCATAACTGTCCGCTCAATGTGCTGATGGAAATCAGCAATACAGAATTTATCAAGCAGTTGGTGGAAAAAGGCGAAGGCATTTCTTTTCTGGTGAAAGCAGGCATTGCAGCGGAGGTGGAGAGAGGCAAATTAGCCGCTCTTGTGATAGAAGATGAGCGGCTTTTTTTGGATGTCAGCGTTGCCTGTCCCAAAGATATGCCGCTTTCGCCTCCGGCAAGGGCATTTCTTGAAATCGTGAAAAAACTGATGCCTGAGGACCCGTTTCAGGGAATCGAAATGCTGATGCGCAACTGTCCGCCGGCATAAACTGCGCTTTTGAAATCTGATTTTTTTATTTAATATCAATGTAGTTAAGTGTTTTTTTCTGAAAAAATCTCAAGAAATATACTGATCCGATTTTGTTTTTTTGCCGCAGACGCACACAGACAGACACAGACAGGTATCCGAAAACGGAATACGGCGTACATGCAGAAAATATGCCGTAAAAAACCGAAA
>DZCT01000524.1 GCA_022736535.1 Desulfatirhabdium butyrativorans
GGAGGGACGCGGAGCGTCCGGGCTGCATTCCCACGCGGAGCGTGGGAACGAGAAAACCGCAACTGCGTAACCCCTAAAATAAATTCTTTTCAGGCTGAATTAAATTTTTTTTTGAATTATTATGGGAAGTATGTTAATTTTCTTCTCACAGATACTGACAGAAAACGATAAACACTGAAAAAAGGAGAAATGAGGCGTTATGATTAAGTATGAAACAAAAAATTGGTCGAAAACAGTCTTTTCCTATCACGGTACGATTCTGTCCGCCGTTTTCCCCCGGCTTGCCGTGATCGGAGGCTTGTGCCTGCTGCTTCAGCTTTTTTCCCTGTACGTGTTCAAAATCCCCAAGATTGAAGCGCTGGCTCACAGTCTTCTCGGCGTGGCACTGGGTCTTCTGCTGGTCTTCCGAAACAACAGTTCTTATGACCGGTACTGGGAAGGCAGAAAAGCCTGGGGAGGCATTGTGAACGCGTCCCGGAATCTGGCGCGGCTCGTTTCGGCATATACCGGCGCCGGCAAGACGTTTTCAAACCTGATTACAGCTTATGTGATCGCATTGAAATATCATCTCAGAAAGGAAAATTCCGAAAACGAACTGAAAAAATTTATTGACGGGCAGCAGCTCGCCTATATGCTGAAACAAAACAATGTTCCCTTAGCCATCGCCTTTTATATGAGCTGTCAGATAAACGCCATGCTCAAATCAAAGGAAGTGACCATCAATCAGATCGTGGTAATGGAAGGAATGGTGTCGGAACTTCTGAATCATCAGGGCGTATGCGAGCGGATTCTGAATACGCCGATTCCTTTCTGTCATGCCTCCCACATCAGCCAACTGCTCTGTTTTTATCTGTTCAGCCTTCCTTTTGTGCTGATCCCCACAGGCGGATGGATAGGGATGGCGGCTTCGCTGATTATCGCCTTCGGTCTGCTCGGCATTGAAGCCGCAGGCGTTGAAATCGAAGACCCCTTCGGAACAGACCCCAATGATCTTCCCATAGAAGACCTGTGCCGTACCGTTGAAAACAACACGGCTTTTCTCGCGGATATGCAGGGGATACACAGGGATTGTTTATAAGCAGGGATTATTCGGGGGTTCATTCAAATCTTGCGGGAACGGCTGAACTGTATTCTCAGTCGTTCCTGCAAGACCCAACCGGACTTTGTAGCAATGGCAGGAATATGTTAAATAAGGAGACAATATTTATGAAAAATACATCAATTTTTTTAAGTCAAACGGCATTGACGCAGAGCATGGGAACGTCCCCGCCGGGCGGACGCGGAGCGTCCGGGCTGCAACGAGATCAACCGCGTAACTCATAATCTGATCATTTTTTTTATTTTTCAGATTTTTATTTTTTAAATATTCAGCAGGTTAAACAATCAATCAAAAAAAATTGCAAAAAAAAGCTTTCTGGATTATAAGATTTTTATTTATTTTGCATAATACAAAGAAAAGCGGAACATGAACCACGAAAATCGTGAACCACGAAAGGGGAGTGTCTTAATACGGAAAATTTCTCGTTACGAGGCTCTGCCTCGTAACGCATGAGTGAGGCTCTGCCTCATTCCGGACAGAACCTGCGGCAGAGCCGCAGTCATTCTGCTGTTACGAGGCAGAGCCTCGTAACAAGAAGTTAAATTATTTTTCGTTCCTTTCGTGCTTTCGTGGTAAAAAAATGGTAAAAGAAAGGAGGGTAACAGATTTTCCCCCTTCTTGGAAAAAAGGGGGGATTCGGGTTTTGTAACGTGTTTAAACAATCTATGACGAATGACATCAGGAGGACAACAGAAAAATGAAAGGCAACTTTGTGAAACAAGCTTTATTCAATCTTATCGGCGGGATGGTGCTGGTGTGTATGCTGCTTTCGCCAGCGTATGCAGTGCCGAAAACCCTCAGTTATCAGGGCTATCTGACGGACCCTGCGGGCAATGCCATAAATAAGACGGTGATTATGATCTTTCAGCCTCTACAACACTCCGACAGGTGTGACAACGCCTCTGTGGACGGAAACCCACACTCCCGTTTCCGTGACCAAAGGCGTTTTCAGCGTTGTTTTCGGTGAAAAAGACACCCGGCTTTCCGATGCGCTGTCCGACAATCAGGAATGTTATCTCGGTATCAGTGTGGATTCAGACTCGGAAATGTCGCCCCGGCGCAAACTGACCAGCACGGCATATTCGCTCAAAGCGGCTGAGGCGGAAACGCTGACCGGCGGCGTCAGCGCATCCCAAATCCCGGACAGCACCATTGACATTACCAAGCTGAGTTTCTACAAAAACGGCGTGCTTGAAGTCAGCGGGAATGTCAAGGCAACGAAATTCATCGGCGACGGCAGCCAGTTGACCGATTTGGACTGGAACAACATCAAAAACAAGCCGAGTAATCCCGCAGAAAGCGATCCGGTATGGACAGCGGCTTCCGCCAATTATCTCACCAAAGCGGACTTGGGCAAAACCACGGATGCCGGTTCTTCGGGTGCGCTTCAGGTCGGCGTGTTCGATGCTTTTGAAAATTCAGCAGCGACAAATGTGCAGGGCGTGCTGAAAGATTTGGATACGGCTGTTTCCAATCTTGCGAAACCGGTGGAAAAGCCGAGATGTCGGGTGCGGTTGGCTGCCAATAAAACAATCTCTGCGACTTGGACTGATCTTGTCTGGGATGTAGAAGATTATGATGTGGGCAATTGCTGGACTTCGGGAAGCACAAGCGGAGCCAGATTGACTGCGCCTGAAGACGGATTGTATTCCCTGCAAGGTGTACTTTCTTCAGCAACTGCATATAGCTATACTACTCTCTATGTAAATGTCTATTACTATAACAACAATAGTAAAGAATATTTAGGACAGTGGTATACAGCTTATGCTTCTATCGAAGTTAATTTACAATACCCTATGGTTGCTGGTTCCAGCCTTGTGGTAGAAGTAAAAGGTTATAGAGCTATGACTCTTGACGGAGGCACACCGAGTCAAACTACATACACAAGTTTTATGACATTTGCAAAGATTGATTGAGGCAAAATGTCTGAACCCTGATTCAAGGATTAAAGGATTTTCTTGATTTCTGTTTTGCCCGTTCAGGTTGTCAATGAAATTCGGCATGTCCGATTGGCTTGACAGAAATCATGGAAATCCTTTAATCCTGAGAATCAGGGTTCAGACAGTTGTTTGCCCGTCCAACTTGTCAATGAAATTCGGCATGTCCGATTGGCTTGACAGAAATCATGGAAATCCTTTAATCCTGAGAATCAGGGTTCAGACAGTTGTTTGCCCGTCCAACTTGTCAATGAAATTCGGCATGT
>DZCT01000525.1 GCA_022736535.1 Desulfatirhabdium butyrativorans
GGTAGAAAAATCGGTAGCGGTATAAACACATTGATTTCAAAGACAGTCTGAACAGAGATTTCAATGTTGTACCGAATTCTTTTTGACTTTATATTTTTGTCAAGCCTGTTTTTTTCCCGCGGAGGACGCAGGGTTTTTCCCACAGAGGACACAGAGTTTTAAAAACCACAGAGGACACGGAGAATTACCCTCTGTGAACTCTGTGGGAAACATTTTTTCCCACAGAGGACACAGAGTTTTAAAAACCACAGAGGACACAGAGAATTTTAAAAAACCCTCTGTGAACTCTGTGGGCTTTTTTTCTCTGTGAACTCTGTGGGAAAAAATGTTTCCCGCAGAGGACACAGGGGTTTTTCTTTGGAAGGGTTAATGCGATTAAAAATAAAAAAGGAGTCGGCTGTAAAAGCGACTCCTTGTTTTTTTGTGGCGGGGACGACGGGACTTGAACCCGCGACCTCTGGCTTGACAGGCCAGCGCTCTAACCGAAACTGAGCTACGCCCCCGAATATATTTTTTATTGATTTGCCATCCCGGCACGGATGGTAGGCGGAACAGGGATCGAACCTGTGACCCTCGGCTTGTAAGGCCGATGCTCTCCCAGCTGAGCTATCCGCCCTCGTTGAAAGAAACAGACTTTTAGCACTTCCCTGAAGCCGTGTCAAGCATAAAAATTACGGCAGGCATTTTTTTTGGAAAGGGATTCTTCACTTTTACAGTAAGGTGGGCAGCAAGCTGCCCACCCTACTTCTCAATTCTCAATTTATAGATGCGGGCTGTTCTGTCACCTTCTGTTCCGTCGGGATCATTTCAATCGCCATATCATTTTCCTTGAAAAGCTTTTCCCCTTCTTTCAGAACTAATGAATATGACAGCACTTCGTCTATATGATCAACAGGAATGATCTTGATCTGCTTTGCCACACTGACAGGAATATCTTTCAGATCTTTTTCATTTTCCCTTGAAATAATCACGGTTTTGATGCCGCCCCGGTGCGCGGCAAGCAGCTTTTCCTTTAAACCGCCGATGGGAAGCACTCTGCCCCTGAGCGTAATTTCACCGGTCATGGCAATATCCCGGTGAACCGGCCTTTTGGTCAGCGCGGAAACAATGGAGGTACAGATCGTGATGCCTGCCGAGGGACCGTCTTTGGGAATCGCGCCTTCGGGAACATGAATATGAATATCGTTTTTCCTGTGAAAATCAGGCTCCAGCCCCAGACGTCCGGCTCTGGAACGGGCATAACTCACGGCAGCCTGCGCGGATTCTTTCATCACATCCCCTAATTTGCCGGTAATCATCAGATCGCCTTTGCCGGGCATCACAAGGGTTTCTATGCAGAGCAGTTCCCCCCCCGCCTGCGTCCACGCCAGCCCGGTCACAATGCCGATCTGATCTTTTTCTTCAATATGACCGTGACGGAAACGGATCGGTCCCAGATATTTATGCACAGTTTTGGGGCTGATCTTAAATGTCGTCAGTTCTCTGTTTTTCACCACTTCCCGCGCCATTTTCCGGCTGACGGAAGCAATTTCCCGCTCCAGATTTCGGACCCCTGCTTCCCGTGTATAACTCTGGATAATGGTACGCACCGCATTCTCGGAAAACTGTATGTCCCTGTCTTCAAGCCCGTTGAGCCTGATCTGCTTTGAGATGAGAAACTGCTGGGCAATCTTCAGTTTTTCATACTCCGTATAACCGGAGAGATGAATCACCTCCATGCGGTCCTGAAGCGGCATGGGAATTGCCGGAAGCGTGTTGGCAGTGGTGATAAACAGAATATCGGTCAGATCGTAATCCAGATCAAGATAGTGATCGTTGAAACTGTAATTCTGTTCGGGATCAAGCACTTCAAGCAGGGCAGCCGAGGGATCGCCCCGGAAATCCATGCTCATCTTGTCAACCTCGTCCAGACAGAACACGGGATTGTTCACGCCCGCTTTTTTCAGAGACTGTATGATCTTGCCGGGCATTGCGCCGATATAGGTGCGGCGATGTCCCCGAATTTCGGCTTCGTCCCGGACCCCGCCGAGCGAGAGCCGCACAAATTTTCTGCCGGTTGCCCGCGCCACAGATTTTGCCACCGAAGTTTTTCCCACGCCCGGGGGCCCCACCAGACAGAGAATGGGTCCCCGGACTTTCTTCAGCAGGGTCTGCACTGCCAGATATTCCACAATGCGCTCTTTGGGCTTTTCCAAACCGAAATGGTCTTCATCCAGAATTGTTTCAGCCGCTGTGAGGTCATCGGCGATTTTGCTTTTGTCATACCAGGGCAGGCTGATAATCCATTCGATATAGTTTCTGACCACTGTTGCTTCTGCGGACATGGGCGTCATCATTTTGAGCTTTTTAAATTCGTGGCGCACTTTTGCCGAAGCTTCTTTGGACATTTTTTTCCGGCGGATCCGCTTTTCAAGTTCTTTGAGATCGGAGCCGGGTTCCTCCTCCGCGCCCATTTCCTTCTTGATTGCCCGCATCTGCTCATTCAGATAATAATTTTTCTGAGTTCTCTCTATCTGCTCCTTGACTCTGCCTTTGATTTTCTGGTCCATCTGAAAAACTTCAATTTCCATCCGCACCAATTTCAGCAGAAGCCCCAGACGTTTTTCCAGATCGAGCGTCTCCAAAAGTTTCTGTTTGTCTTCTATTTTAAAAGCAAAATGCGAGGCGACCGTGTCTCCGAGATGAGCCGGATCCGGAATGGCAAAAACGCTGCTGACCAATTCTTTTGAGATATTTTTGTTTATACCGGCATACTCATTGAAGTTTTCCGCAACGGATCTTGCCAATGCCAAGACCTGGGCTGAGGCGGACTGCGGTTCGGGAATCGTTTCGACTTCCACCTGAAAAAAATGCTCGTTGGCAACAAAGCGGAGAATACGCGATCTGGATTTGCCTTCGATAAGGGCTTTTACAGTCCCGTCAGGCAGACGCAACAGTTGAAGCACATTTCCGACAGTTCCCACCGCATTGATGTCTTTTTCACGGGGATTGTCAACCCCTGCTTTTTTCTGGGTGGCAAGAAAAACCTGTTTGTCAGTGTTCATGGCGCTGGCAAGCGCGTTTACGGACCTTGCCCTGCCCACAAACAGCGGCGCCACCATGTGAGGAAACACCACAATGTCCCTGAGCGGCAGCAAGGGAAACAGCTGCTTTCCGTCTGTTCCGTCCTGTTTGAAAATTTTGGGTAAACTTATCATAGATTTTTTCCGTAATTTTTTCCGTTTTTTTTCTCGTTCCTACGCTCCGCGTCAATGCCGTAGGTTGGGGTGAGCCTGCGAACCCCAACCTACGGCATTGA
>DZCT01000067.1:0-3576 GCA_022736535.1 Desulfatirhabdium butyrativorans
CTTAACTTAATGGCATTGGGCCCCGCCCTGCCGTCATCTTTTAATTTTTGACAGCGAATTGGTATGAAATCCCTTTCGGGACATCCGGAATCCCGGAGAACTGTTTTTAAGGGGATGAGAAGTGAGAAACCACTTCTGTTTCTCACTTCTCACTTCTCAATTTTTAATGGTGTGAATGCTCGTAGAAGGGCCACTTATGGAAGAACCACTCATTCCAGAGCAGCGGGATGATCCACCAGAAATTCCACACCAGCGATTCGCCGTGCAGGAATTTGTGATCCCAGTGCGGATTGCCCAATCCCCAACTGCCGAAGCCCATGTAATAGAAGAAAATGTAGTTGGCGGCGCACAGCACCAGCACGCCCACGGTTCTGAACCCGAAAGCGCCCCATGAATCCACATTGGACCCCGGCGCCATATCATCAAAATAATGATGCCATGCCAAGAACGGAATCAGGGTGAAACCCGCGATTTCAGCCGAATGATACCACAGAAAACGCAGTCTCTCCGCGTCCTTGTCAATATGATGCAGCATTTCATGCAGCCAGATCGGCGCGATATTGATGCAGATCAGCGCAAGGATATAAGCCAGAATCATATTGATGATAAAAGAAATAAGACCTTTCCAGGGCTGGGGAAAAGGAATCAGTGACCAGGGTTTCATCCGCCACACGTTGGGCGTCATAAACAGCACGATAATCGCCCATTCCCACCATCCGAACACCCAGTGAACATGATTGAATCCCGCGATGCCTTCCCACCAGGGAAAATTCAGTCCGAAAGAGGTTCCCAGTGATTTGCCGAAAACAAGTCCCCAGAAAGGAACAATCAGAACCGTGTAGAAGAACAGGGTCAGCAGAGAAGTCCATCCCAGTTCTGCAAGCCCGGCCTGGGGCTGCGGCAGATCGCTGGGGCGCACGGGCCATTTTCCGAACAGAATGGTGACAAAAGGATAGCTGTAAAATCCGATCAGAACAAAACAGACCACCGCTCTTTCGGCAAAATCTTTTTCTTTCATCACATCAAGGGACATTGCCTTGCCGTCGGGCAGAATTGCCTGTCCCATGGCTGCCAACTGATCCAGATTGCTCTGGCTCAGGAAATTGAATCCCAGACCCAAAATTCTGTAAAACACAACATGAATCACAAACCATACAACAATAAGGTTTACAACGGTTTCCACAATTCCCCGCATGGGCTGGGGCAGATTCTGAAAGGGCCAGTCCCCGAGGAACATGTGCTGCCACAGTCCGACCAGAATCATCATGGCCAGATACAGGACAAAGGGATAGGGAAAAGATTTCACCAATCCTCTCGGATCGCTGAAAATAAACCAGGTGATCAAAGCAATAAGGGTGAAAGCAGCAAGGGAAATAATCCCTGTCAACGGCTGTCCCCAACGCGGTTTCAGCTGTTCCATAAAATAATATCTCCTTCAGTTAGCGTCGTTAATATTTGTTTTTCAGTAAAACGGTTTTTACCTGTATGCGAAATTTTTGCTGTAAAGCGGACCCGGCTGAAAACAGGCAAACCCGCTTTACTTCAGGCGCGGAAAGGTTATCTCCCCCATTCCTTGTTTCTCAGTTCCACCCGGCGGATTTTGCCGCTGATGGTCTTGGGCAGCGATTCGACAAAATCAATCTTTCTGGGATATTTGTACGGCGCCGTCACTTTTTTCACATAATCCTGAAGTTCTTTTTCCAGTTCCGGGCTGGCTTTATATCCCGGCGCCAGAATGACAAAGGCTTTCACGATTTCCCCGCGGGTTTCATCAGGGCTGGAAACCACGGCAGATTCCGCCACCGCGGGATGTTCGATGAGCGCGCTTTCCACCTCAAAGGGACCGATGCGGTATCCGGAGGTCAGAATCACGTCATCCGCGCGTCCCACAAACCAGAAATAGCCGTCCTCATCATAATATGCCCGGTCCCCGGTGATATACCAGTCCCCGCGATAAACCGAAGCGGTTCTTTCAGGTTCTTTCCAGTATTCTTTGAAAAGACCTACAGGGCGGTTCGGCTTGACGCGAATCGCGACATCGCCTTCGGTTTTGGGCGGAACAATCTTTCCGTTTTCGTCAATCACCTGAATGTCAAAGCCGGGGGTGGGTTTGCCCATGGATCCGAAACGGGGTTCGATGCAGGGAAAACTGCCGCAGAGCAGCACGGTCTCGGTCTGTCCGTAACCGTCGCGGATGGTGCAGCCTGTGGCTTTTTTCCACACCTCGATGATTTCGGGGTTGAGCGGTTCGCCCGCGCCCACGCAGTGCCGGAGGGTGGGGAATTTGTACTTGCTCAAATCCTGAAGCACCAGCATTCTATAGATGGTGGGCGCGCCGCACATCACCGTGACAGGATATTTGGAAAGGAGTTCCAGGGTTTTCGCGGGATCAAAGCGGGTGGTATGGTGGATAAACTGGGCAGCGCCGCAGTTCCAGGGTCCGAAATAACTGCTCCATGCCGCTTTTGCCCATCCGGTGTCGCTGATGTTCCAGTGCATATCCTCGGGTTTCAGGTCCAACCAGAATTTGCCTGTGACCTGATGTCCGATGGGATAGGAGGAATGCGTATGAAGCGCCATTTTCGGCATTCCCACCGTTCCCGATGTGAAATACACCAGACAGTTGTCCGTGCTTTTGGTTTTGACCGTTTCAAATTTGTCCGAAGCTTTGCCGACCGCATCGGTGTAAAACAGCCAGTCCGTCCGGGGATCGGTGATGACGATTTTGGTTTTGACCGTGGGACACTTGGCTTTCACTTCATCAAACTTTGCCGCGATTTCATTGTTGGTGATGATGCACACGGCTTTGGAAGTGTTTGCCCGGTATTCCAGATCTTTTGATGTGAGCTGGGTGGTGCCGGGGGCAAGCAGCACGCCCATACGGATGCACGCGGTAAAGGTTTCCCACCATTCAATATTGCGTGGCAGAATGACCATTACCACGTCATTCTGTTTGACGCCCTGGGCAGCCAGAAGATTGGCGAGTTTTTTAGAGGCGTTGCTGAGTTGAAGAAAGGTCTTTTTGATCTCCGTGCCGGCATCATCAACCCACCACATCGCAAGTTTGTTCGGGTCTTTTGCCCATTTGTCTATCACATCTCCGGCAAAGTTGAAATATTCCGGGACTTCCCATTTGAACTCTTTATAAGTCTTGTCATAATCGGTCATGTTGTGCTGGCTCATTTTTTCTCCTTACCTCATCACGGCTTTGGGTTTCAGCCGTCTGTAAATAAAAAAACGATCATCCTGACGAATCCGTCAAATAAAATTGTTGCGCCGCTGAACTGCAATTTTCATCAGCCCGGGAAAAAAATCGGCTTTCCCTGAAAGCACCTCCTTTCTTTTCATAGTGTTACAGATGTGAACGAGCGCTCACTCACATAAATTATGTTCATTTTATATCTATGGTATTAAGATTTGTCAAACGATTTTTTTATTTAAACAAGATTAGGGAAAATATTTTTTAATTTGAACTTTAAAAATCAAAAAATTTCAACGTATTAAAATTTAAAATATGATATTTTGTTAAGCTCGTTTTTTTCCCGCAGAGAACGCAGAGAAGAAAAGCCCGCAGAG
>DZCT01000067.1:3676-15322 GCA_022736535.1 Desulfatirhabdium butyrativorans
CTGTGTTCTCTGTGGGGAAAAAATTCCCCGCAGAGGATTGCGGTATATGAATAATTTGAGTTGAAAAAAATAAAATTTTCAGTTATTATGGTTTATTCAATCGTTATTATGGTATATTATGAAATTCAGAATCCCGGAATGAAGAACGCTTAACCTTGACTGTCCGTAGCAATCGGCAGCAGCTTTGCATAAAAAAAACGGATAAAGGAATAAACATAATGCCTGACTCGAAGCCGGATTTTTCAGATTTATTAAAACTGTTACATGATATATATGAAAATCAGATGCCGTTTAACAGGCTGCTCGGAATACAGATACTCTCATTAGATATGCAGGATATCTGTGTGAGGGTTGACAAAAAGCCGGAATTTATCGGAAATTATGTAAAAGACATTTTACACGGGGGGGTTATATCATCTGTGATTGATCTGACCGGCGGAATTATTGCCTCGGTGGGCGTGCTGAAAAGAATGGAGGGGTCCCCGATTGAAGAAATCATATCGCAGTTTACAAGAATGGGAACCATTGATCTGCGGGTGGATTATCTGAGAGCCGGGAGGGGAAATTACTTTCTCACAAGAGGCTCTGTCCTGCGGACCGGAAACAAGGTTGCGGTCATCCGAACTGAATTCCGCAATGATGAGAATCTGCTGATCGCCGCGGGGACAGGAACATATCTGGTCGGATAGGCAGAGACGCAGGCATTTTATTTAAAACGGCTTGCGTCTCTGCCGCTTTCTCACAATAGGCTCTGACCTGCAGACCGGAAACAAGGTTGCGGTCATCCGATGATTTTTTTCATCAACTGCCTAACTCCTAAAAGAAAAAGACGCAGGCATTTTATTTAAAACCGCTTGCGTCTCTGTGCAGCTTCTTAAAAGCTATCTACTATGAAAACCTATCAAAAAACAAAAAATGAACTCATTCAGGAACTGGAGATATTATGTCAGCAGGTGGGGAAGCTTTCCGCCAAAATTGCCGAGATGGAAAAGCAGACAGACGCTCAATCCCAAAAGCCGGTCAGTCGGGCGCCGAGAAAAGAGATGGATGCTTCTATCGAGTTCATCGCGGATTTTGATATTGTCGAGGCAAAAGGAATCAATATTTCCGAAAGCGGTATATGTTTTGAGCTGACCGAAGATTTGCCTTTTGAGATGCAGTTCACATTGGACAGCAATCTTCACAGGCATCGGGCGCATCTTATCTGGGTGAAACGTCTCCCCGACGGCGGATACCGTTTCGGACTCAAATTTGTCGAGCCTGAAACCTATCCGGCATTCTGAATCCAGCCGGTTCAACAATAAAAAACGGTTGCAACATAAAGCAGGTTTTAAACCTGCTCTACAGGTTTAATGACAACATAAGGAAAATCATCATGAAAATTATAGTGGCTTATGACGGAACGAATGCGGCAAAAGCCGCGCTGAATGTTGCGAAAAAACATGCAAAAGCCTTTAATGCAAAAGTCTATGTGCTGACATCCATGACAGGCGGCTCTGAGGAAGAGGCGCATGAAATAGAAGCGGCAAAAAGCGAATTGGATTATGCGCAGAATTTTTTTACACGGGAGGGCATTGAATGTGAGCAGCATTTGCTGATTCGCGGCTTGAATCCGGGTGAAGACCTGATTCAATACGAACAGCAGATCAGGGCGGATGAGATCATCATCGGCGTCAGAAAACGCTCGAAAGTCGGAAAGCTTATTTTCGGCTCCACCTCTCAGTATGTCATATTGGAAGCCCAATGCCCTGTTGTGACGGTGAAAGAATAATTGAGAAGTGAGAATTGAAAAGTGAAAAGTGAGAAATGCCGTGTCATTTCGAGCGTAAAATGCCGTGTCATTTCGAGCGAAGCGAGAAATCTTTCTCAATTCTCAATTGTCTGAGCGATTGTTATCCTTAATAGACAGTTTCAGAACAGACGTGAAAGTAGAATTTTTCTACCCCAGAATACTGCTCCCACCCCATTGACCCGGACTGCAATTTTATTTACGAAAGAAACAGATTCATTGAAATCTCTCCTCCCTGCCTCCCCAAAAAGGAGAGGAGAAATGCCCTCTCTTCTTCGGACAGGGGGGTGAGGTTTGATGAACCGCGTAACTTAAAAGTAAAAGGAAAGATTTTTTTTATGCAAAACAGACTGCCCGATTCCTTTCACAACTGGTTGGCCGCACTGCGCCGTGAATTTCATCAGTTCCCGGAGTTGCAGTATCAGGAAGAAAAAACATCGGCTAAGATTTGCGAAGTCCTGACATCTCTTAACATTCCGTTTCAGGCAGGCATTGCCGGCACCGGCATCGCGGCGCGGGTGAAAGCGGAACGCAAAGGTGTGATGGTCGCGTTTCGGGCAGATATGGACGCGCTGCCCCTAACCGAAGCCAATGATGTGCCGTATAAGTCACAGCGTCCGGGACTCATGCACGCGTGCGGACATGACGCGCACATCCCCATCGCGCTCGGCATTATCCGATGGCTGAAAGAAAGCGGCTGGACGCAGACGGGTTCCGGTGAAATTCTTTTTATTTTTCAGCCGGCAGAAGAAGGCGGCGCGGGCGCAAGAGCCATGCTCAATACCGGAATTTTCGATTCAGAACCGATAAAAGCAGTTTTTGCCGGTCATGTTCTTCCCGAACTTCCCGCAGGCGATATAGGCATCGCGGCGGAAACCGCAAATGCCGCAACCAACACGCTCCGGATTCGCCTGAAAGGAAAAGGCGGTCACGGCGCGTATCCGCATCAGTGCAAAGACCCCATTGTGGCAGGCGCGCATCTTGTGACGCAGTTGCAGACCGTTGTGAGCCGAAATCTTCCGCCCCTTGAAAGCGCGGTGGTGACCATCGGGCGTTTTCATGCGGGAACCGCGTCAAACATCATTCCGGAAGAAGCCTTTCTGGAGGGAACGCTCCGAACCCTTGATCCTGCTGTCCGCAAACAAAGCCTTAAACGCATTGAAGAAATTGTCAGGGGGATCGGAACAGCCTTTGATATTTCCGCAGATTTTGAAAGCGTGGAAGGCTATCCGCTTCTGAGAAACGATTCCGGGCTTGTAAAGCATGTCTGCGCCTGTGCGGAAGAATTTCTCGGCGCCGATCATGTTCATATCAAAAAACCGAGTATGGGCGCGGAGGATTTTTCATATTTCTGTCAGAAATGGGGGGGCGTCATGGTTGATCTCGGATGCCGTGATCCGAAAAAAGAGTTTCAGTACGGTCTGCACTCTCCGCATTTTGATATTGACGAAAGCGTTCTGGATGTCGGCGTTCTGCTTTTTGCAAACGTGCTGACACGGTATAGTGGGAAGTGCTGAGTGCTGAGTGCTGAGTCCTCAGCACTCAGTCCTTTATTTCTCACTTCTCGCTAAAAGGAGCATCCATGTCTTTTGATCTGTCCGTCCAAGTGAATGAAATATTCAAAGAGCTGATTGCCATTCGGAGCGATACCGGAACCGAGTCGGAAAGAGATATTGAAGAGCATATTTATAACCGGCTGGGCAAAACAGATTATTTCACTTTGTATCCCGAACAGTACGGCAAGTACAAATTGCAGACCGGACATCTGGGGCGTTCTGTGGTCTGGGCGCTTGTCAAAGGAAAAGGGAAACAGACGGTTATCCTCATGCACCATCATGATACGGTGGATGCTTCCGATTACGGAAAATTATCATCGCTTGCCTGTCATCCCGGAGAATTGCAGGAATCGCTTAAAAATATGGAACTTCCTGATGAAGTCCGGGCAGATTTGGAAAGCGGAAAATGGATTTTCGGCAGAGGCAGCTCCGACATGAAAAGCGGCGCGGCTGTCCAGCTCGCGCTGACAGAATATTATTCAAAAAAACCGGATTTGAAAGGCAATCTGCTGCTGCTCTCTGTTCCGGACGGAAAATCGCTTTCCGAAGGAATGCGCAAGAGCATTGAACTGCTGAAAAATATCAAAGAGCAATTCAAACTGGAATATCTGATGATGATCGGGTCCGAACCGCATCACAGAGGAGCGGACGGACAAGGCATTTTATACGAAGGCAGTGCCGGAAAACTGCTGCCGGTCATATATGTCAGAGGAAAAAAAAGATGTATTTCCCATATTTTTGAAGGCTTGAATCCGCTGCTGCTGCTGTCTGAAATTGTGCTTGAGACCGAATTGAATACGGATTTTTCCGAAGTGGTCGGGGATGAAGTTTCTCCGCCCCCTTCATGGAATCTGTTCAGAGACAGAAAACTGCGCTGCGACGCCTCGATTCCCATGTCTGCCGGCGGCTATTTCAGCGTCATCATGCTGAAAAAAACCCCGGATGAGATTATGAGTCATTTGAAAAAAATATGCGAAAACGCATTTAAAAATATCATAGAGAAGACAAATAAGTCATATCAGAAGTTCAGAGAAAAACATAAACCGAAACAGGGAGAAGATGCTGCCCCGCCGCTGCCCGACAGACTGCCATGGACCGTCAATATAAAGACTTTTTCAGAACTTTATGAAGCGGCAAGCGACAATTTCGGTCATATTTTTATTGAAGAATATGAAAATATTATCAGAAAAATAAAAAATGATGTCCGGGAAAACAGAATCAGCGTGGCGGAGGTCACGTTTTCCATTATCGAAAAAACATTGGATTATCTTCCGGATCAGTCGCCGATAGTGGTCATTGCGCTTGCGCCCCCGTATTATCCGCCCATGACAAACGCCCGACTGAAACTCTCGGAGCAGGCAAAAACCCTGAGCGACAGACTGATCCGCCTTGCCGGAGAGGAATGGAACGCATCATATAAGAAGCTGAATTATAAGATGGATGCCAGCGATATGTGTTACGCCTCGATACGGGACGGCGACAAAATTGCGCCTTTTATCAAACGCGACATGCCGCTGTGGAAAGAGATTTACGATATTCCTTTTACGGAAATGGAGGAACTGTCAATCCCGATTATCAACATCGGTCCCTGGGGAAAAGACTGCCATAAATTTACCGAGAGAGTTTTCAGACAGGATGTGTTTGAAACCGTTCCGACCCAGCTTCATGTTTCTGTCGAACATCTCCTGTCTGTCAAATTGGACAAAGCAGAATGGGCAGAGCAGTTTGTTTATCCGCTGATTAAAAATATCCATCATGCAAAGTTCCACGAAGAAAGACAAAAGAAGTTCGGAAAACACGCGATCATCAATTCCGCACTGATAAAAATTTTTGCCCACAGGCTTGCCTGTCAGAGTTTTGAAATACTCAAAGACAAACTTGTCGAAATTGCTGATGAAATCGCATCAGCACAGGTAAGGAAAGACTTATTGAAACTCAATGAGGCGGATTGGGAAGATGCGGAGGAAAATGCCCGGGAAGATGCGCCGAATCTGATAAGAGCCGTTCTGCTGCTGTTGCGTAAAGCAATAGACAGGTGTATGGGGATAAAAGAAGAACCGGAGCGGGAAAAGGTCCGGTGGGTGGCGTCTCCGAACGGCACGCTGGTTTTCAAGGGAAAACTTTCAGGCGAGACGCCGAAAATGTCTGTTGAACCGCAAGCCTCGGCAGACGGCGAAAAACTGATTTCAGATGCAGATAAAGTGAAAAAAACGGAACAGGAGCAAAAGCCTGCTCTTGAGGAGAATCGTGAGATATTCAAAGAGGCGGCTTATGACAAATCTTCGGATAAAAAGAAAAAAAAGCATGACAGCACCGCAACTGCCGAGGGAACTGACGGTTCATGGAAAAACAGGACGCTGGAAGATGCGCTCTCCAGTCTGGGCGGCGACGGATTAGACGAACTTATCTACGGAAAAAAACGCCGGAAAAACAAGGAAGGTGAAGACATCAATGAAGATGATGAGAAGTGGATGGACTGGATTGATTGAGAAGTGAGAATTGAGAAATAAATTCGTTTCCGGAGTGCTGAAATGAAATTTCAGCACTCCTTTGTCATTCTGAGACTAAGCCAAATGTCATTCTGAGCGTAGCGAAGAATCTCAGTAAAACGGGTTTCAAACCCGTTCTACTTTTATCTTCGCTGACCCTTCGCTTCGTTCAGGGCTTCGGCTCAGAATGACATTTCCGAATCACCTGCTTTTGCACCGCTGCCTTCTATGCAAAAATACTGTGTTCACCCCATTGATCTTTCTCCCTGTTTATGACAAATGGAACTATCATACTGATTCGCTTTCAAAGTCGATGTTTTTCCGGAGTGCGAAAATAGAGCGAAGCGGTTTTTCGCATTATAAAACATTTTTTGAAAGCGAATTGGTATCAGAACATTGATAAGGAAAGAAACACGAAAGCACGAAAAATATGAAAGCCGCGAAATTATTTTTCGCTTTTTCCTGTTTTCGTGTTTAAAAATAAATGCTATATTCTTTTATCTGTTAATTTTTTAACCACGAATGAACACGAATTTTCACACAGACAACACACGAATCAATTCGTGTCCATTCGTGGCTGACTTACTGTAAAAGGGGGGTATCCGATATGTGCGGACTGACAGGGATCGTCTCTATAAAAAATAGAAAATACACAGAAAATTATGTTCACGTCAAAGACTTGAACGACATGGCGGCAGTGATTCGGGATCACGGTTTCACGGCTTGCAGAAACAGCAATATTTCTTTTGAAAACCGTTATCTGGGCGGAAATTCGCATCTGGATGCCTTTTATCAGAAAGTCCGGGCATTGAAACAGGATACGGCATTCGCTGAAATTTTCAGCGATAAAGACATCCGAAGCGAGCTTGCAAAGCTCGGAACAGCGCTTTCGGGAATCATTGACACCGAAGCAAAACTGCTGTCAGCGCAGGCAGGACGGCTCCGCGCCGGAGAAGTGGATGTCATATCGAAAAATATTGAGCAATTAAAAGATATTGCATGGTGTCTTGACAAGGAAATTCTGGAGAATGTCAGAAAGGTCCGGGAACTGTTTACGGATACTGCGGATACAGACGGAAATCCGCCCCCCTCCGCTGCCGTAACCCTGTTCAGAAAAGTCAACGCGGTGCTGAACAGTCTGGATCGCCTTGAAGTCAGGGGGCGGGATTCCGCGGGCATTTCTATGATGTTTGTGCTGTCGCGGGAAACAGCGGCGGCATTTAAACAGCGTCTTGAAAATGCAAATCTTTTAAAGCAGTTTGATGCCCGCTCCGGAAAAGAGGTGCTGGGCAATATGAGCATCAGCGTCAATCACACGGCAATGACTTATGTTTACAAGACGGCTGCGGAAATCGGCAGTCTCGGCGACAATGTGGCGTTTCTGCGTCAGCAGATCAAACACGATGTGCCGCTTCAAATCCTCATCACTTTTCCGCATGAATATCATACGGTTTTGTCTCATACCCGCTGGGCGTCCGTGGGCGCGATCACCGAGCCGAACTGTCATCCGGTTGACAACAAAACGCTCGGCACCGAAACCCCCGCCGACCGTCAAACTCCGATTATTCACGTCTGCCTGAACGGCGACATTGACAACTATCTGGAACTGAAAGAAGAATATGAACATGACGCTGGCCGCATGATCCCCAAAGAAATCACGACGGACACGAAAATCATTCCCTTGCAGATTGAAAAATATATCCGTCAGGGACACAGCGTTGAAGAGGCTTTCCGCCTTGCGATGAATGATTTCCGGGGTTCGCACGCCGTTTCCATGCACA
This sequence comes from Desulfatirhabdium butyrativorans, assembly GCA_022736535.1. Classification (GTDB taxonomy): domain Bacteria; phylum Desulfobacterota; class Desulfobacteria; order Desulfobacterales; family JAIFKL01; genus JAIFKL01. The sequence goes on from DZCT01000067.1 coordinate 11,292, forward strand.
CCGATCTGGCGCCGGGCAAGCTTTTTCTCGCGCAGAAAGGCAGCGGTCAGGCAGTGTTTGTGGGGCTTGCCGAAAATCACTACATGCCTGCTTCCGAAGTTTACGGTTTTATTGAAGAAACTTCTTATTATCTCAAGGCTGAGGGCGAGAAAACCGCAGAAGGCAGAAACGGCAAAACCCAGGGGCAGATTTTCATTCTGAATCAGGAATCCCGGGGCGGATTGGACGGAATCCGGGCAATGTTTTATGACGGAACGCCCATCGCTCTCAGCGAAAAAGATATCAAGCGCACGGAAATCACCTCAAGAGACATAGACCGCCAGACTTTTCCTCACTATTTTCTCAAGGAAATCTCGGAATCGCCGGTTTCTGTGGAGCGCACGCTTCAGAACCGCTGGAAAGTCAAGGACGGCGGGGGTGAGATTCTTCGCTTCGCTCAGAATGACAAGAGAGGGGACGATCAGAATGACAGCGGCGATCAGCAATATGTTATCACTTTGGATGAAAAAGTCGTTCCCGAATCCCTGAGAAACGCTTTGACTCGGGGCAAAATCCGGCAGATATTTTTTGTGGGACAGGGAACTGCGGGCGTTGCCGCTCAGGCATGTGCCGATATTATGACTTACTACATGAATGACCCGTCTCTGTTTATCCGCTCGCTCAAGGCTTCGGAAATGAGCGGATTCAAGCTTGACGACTGCCGCAGCATGGACGACACGCTGGTAGTTGCCATCACGCAGTCCGGAACCACGGCCGACACCAACCGAGCGGTGGTGATGGCAAAAGAGCGGGGCGCGCATACCCTCGCCATTGTGAACCGCAGGGATTCGGATATTACGTTCAAGGTCGGGGGCGTGATGTACACCAGCAGCGGCAGAGACATTGAAATGTCGGTTGCCTCCACCAAAGCATTTTACTCTCAGATTGTGGCGGGCGCGATGCTGGGGCTTTTCATGGCAGGCTTGAAAGGCGCACGGAATGACGCGTTCATCACGGAAGAAATCCGACAGATGCAGAAGCTTCCGGATTACATGCGGAAAATTCTTGCCATGCGGGAGCAGATTGAGGAATCCGCACGCAGAATTGCCGTGACCCGGACTTACTGGGCTGTGGTGGGCAGCGGTCCCAACAAGACGGCTGCGGACGAAATCCGCATCAAACTCAGCGAACTTTGCTACAAGACCATTTCCTCCGATTTTGTGGAAGACAAAAAGCACATTGACCTTTCCTCCGAGCCGCTGATTATTGTCTGCGCGGCAGGAACACGGGATACAGTCATCGGCGACATCATCAAGGATACTGCCATCTTTCACGCGCACAAGGCATTGCCGGTAGTCATTGCGGACATGGGCGAAAGCCGTTTTGACACTTACTGCGAAGATATTTTTCATGTCCCGCTTGCGGGCGAGCATTTTGCGCCCATTGTCAACACGCTGGTGGGGCATATCTGGGGATATTACGCCGCGCTTGCCATCAATGAAGGCTCCCGTTTCTTTTTCAAATTCAGGGAAGAAATTCAGGCAGATATAGAAGAATATGCTACAAAAGGAATGGATGTGTATGAACTGATTCTTGAAAAAGATTTCAGAGAAAAAATCGCCCGTTTTTACAATGCGTTCAGAAAAAAGAGGGCGGAAAACCGTCTGCCTGTCACGATGGTGGGGCTGTATTCGGACTTGACGCTGCTGCTGAAATATCTTTCGGGACGGCTGCCGGTTTCGGATTTTGAACTCGATTTCAGCGTCAAAGGCACGGCAATGAACATGCTCGACACGCTGATGGCATGTCTCGGAAAGCTGATTAACCTGACGGCGCGTCCGGTGGATGCCATCAAGCATCAGGCAAAAACCGTGACCGTCGGCACCAGCCGCATCAGCGAGAAAACCGAAGGCATACTGTTTGACGCGCTGACAGCTCATGACTTCAAAGTTTCCCAACTGACCGCGAGCAATATTCTTGTGCTGAAAAACTTGCAGGGAGTCATCTCAGCCGTAAAGGGCGCGACGCTTTACAGAATCGCCAGTCTGAATCTTCTCGGCGAGCCGACGGAGAAAAGCACCATTGAGGTGATAAAGAAGGAAGGGACTTCGCTTTCCATTTCTTCCCGTGTGGAAAGAGACAATATCCTGAAAGGAACGAAACGGATCATCGTGCGGGAGGGAAATGTCTATATCGGCAAGGGGCGGAAAGACGAGCGCAGCATTGTCGTCATTCCGATTATTTCGGCTTCGCCTTCCACGCCGAATATGATTGAATATCTGCTTCTGCTGAATATCACGTTTAAGGAAAATGTGGCGCTTTCCGTGAAGATAAAAGCCCTGGGCGGCAAATATGAGCGCATCAAGAATATTGTGCAGGAAAGCTCGGCATGGGATGACAATTATCTTGAACGGGTTGAAATATCCGAACTCTTCGGCAAATCCGCGGAAAAAACAGGCGAGTTTATCCTTGAAAAACGGAAGTAGTGCGGCGTTTTTTTTCAGCCATGAACGGACACAGCCAATCGGCAGCGGCGCAGAAGAGGTGACAAACCCTGTGTCCCTGTCATTCTGAACGCAGTGAAGAATCTCATACCGATTCGGTATCAGAATATGACACATCAAAATCATCTGCTTCTGCACCGCTGCCATAAATATTACACAGGAAGACAGATCAATTGAAATATCATGTTCAGACAGGTCTTGAAAACTTTATTGAATCCCCGCCGAAATGGATATTCGGTCAGCGGCTCGGTCTTTTATGCAATCCTGCCTCGGTTGACAGGCATTTCAGCCATGCCAGAAAAGAAATTCACAGGCGTCTGCCGGGGCAGCTCAGGGCGCTTTACTCACCCCAGCACGGTTTTTTTGCAGAAAAACAGGATAATATGATCGAGTCGGATCATCTCACCGATCCGCTGCTCAAGATTCCGGTTTTCAGTCTCTACGGCAAAACCCGAATGCCTGACAGAGAAATGCTGGATCCCATAGACGTATTGCTCATTGACTTGCAGGATGCAGGGACACGGGTTTATACTTTCATCTATACCATGTCTTACTGTATGGAAGCCGCGGGCAGATTCGGCAAAAAAGTTCTTGTGCTGGATCGGCCCAATCCCGTCAACGGCGTAACTGCGGAGGGAAACTGTCTCTCTCCCGACTGCGCCTCTTTTGTGGGACGCTACCCGATTCCCATGCGTCACGGTCTGACAATCGGCGAACTTTCCCTTTTGTTCAACCGCTGTTACGGCATCGGCTGTGATCTTGAAGTCATTCCCATGAAAGGCTGGAAACGCGGCATGTATTTTCAGGATACAGACCTTCCCTGGGTGGCGCCTTCTCCGAATCTGCCTACGCCGGTATCTGCGATGGTCTATCCGGGGCAGGTGTTATGGGAAGGCACGAACGTATCCGAAGGACGCGGGACAACCCAGCCCTTTGAAGTCTTCGGCGCGCCCTTCACAGACACGGAACACATACTGGCAGTGCTGGGCGGAAAGCGGATTCCCGGGGCGGTGCTTCGTCCTCATATTTTTGAACCGACTGCCAACAAATGGAAAGGCATTCCCTGCAAAGGTTTTCAGATTCATATCACGGATCCGCATCGGTACAGCCCGTATATGACTACGCTCAGGCTGTTGCAGACCCTGCTTTTTCTTTACAAAGACAGCTTTGAATGGAAATCTCCGCCTTATGAATATGAGTTTGAAAGACTGCCGGCGGATCTGATTATCGGCAGCAGGGAAATCCGAAAGCGTCTGGAAAATTTCGATAAACTTGAAGATATAGCCGATTCGTGGCAGAAAGAGCTGAAAACCTTTGTCGGAATGAGCCGGGAATTTTATCTTTATTAAGATAGAAATCGGCGGATTATCAACGAATGAATCATCAACTGGGGATTGATGAGATTTGACAATTTTTCAAAACTTGTCAAATCTGTCGTTCCCTGTAAAAAAAAGGAAAATTTCATGCAGTTTATTAAACCTCTTTCAAAAGTGGGAGTTGCTCACTTGATTTTATTGAATAAAACTTGACTTTTGAAAGAGGTCTATT
>DZCT01000068.1 GCA_022736535.1 Desulfatirhabdium butyrativorans
TGACGCTCTGCGTGGGAATGCAGCCCGGACGCTCCGCGTCCGTCCCGTGAAACGGTATCGGGAGGTATCGGGACATTCCTGCGCGGAGCGTCAATGCCGTCAAGCTGACAATTCCGTAAATTCCGTAGGTCGGGGTGAGCCTGCGAACCCCGACACCTGCCGGATGATGTCGGGGTTCGCAGGCTCACCCCGACCTACATTAATGTCATTGACGCGGAGCGTAGGAACGAGGTCAAAAAACGTAAAACGGGTTTGAAACCCGTTCTACAGCCTTAAACTAAAATGAAAACAGAAATTTTAATACCGTCCCGTCTGTTTCCGGGAGATACTGTCGGAATTGCCGCCCCGGCAAGCCCCTTTGACGCAGAAACTTTTTATCGCGGTGTGGATGTGCTGAAAGACATGGGCTTTAATGTCAGCATTCCCGATGATGTTTTTGCAAAAAAAGGCTATCTTGCCGGATCAGACCGGCATCGTGCAGAGTCACTGAACCGGCTGTTTGCAGACCGAAACATAAAAGCGATTGTCTGTGCAAAGGGCGGATTCGGTTCTGTTCGGCTACTGCCGTTTCTGGATGTTGAAACCATCCGCAGAAATCCGAAAATTTTTGTCGGATTCAGCGACATTTCCGCGCTGCTCTGGGCATTATACAGCCGATGCAGGCTTGTCACATTTCACGGGCCTGTGATAACCACGCTGGGAAGCGCGGATCAGGAAACAAAAGACGCGCTGTGTTCAATGCTGCTGTCGTCAGATTTCAGACTTGAAATCAAAGCGGAAAACGGAATCACCCTGCGGCGCGGTTCCGCCTCGGGACCGCTGGCCGGCGGAAATCTGAGTACCCTGTGCCATCTTGCGGGAACGCCGTTTGCGCCTGTTTTTAAAGAAAATATCCTGTTTCTTGAAGACAGAGGAGAACCGAGTTACAAAATTGACAGAATGCTGTTTCAGATGAAACTTGCCGGATGCTTTGAGGGCATTGCCGGGCTGATTCTCGGCGATTTTCAGGACTGCGGCAGGCTTGAAGAAATTTTGAAAATCGTGGACAATATTTTCAAAGCATATCATATTCCGATACTTGCCGGTTTCGAGGCAGGTCACGGAAAACGCAATCTCACCCTTCCGATGGGGCTTGAAACAGAGCTTGACGCGGATGAAAAGGCGGTCAGGTTACAGGTTACAGGTAAAAGATTTCTCGCTGCGCTCGAAATGACATAACGGTAGGGCGGGCCCCGGCTGAGAACAGATTGTCCCCGCCGTTTCTGTCTTATGAAACAGATAGATAAACAGATAGATAAAATGATGAAAGACGCTGTTGCAGACCGGGTTTTTCCCGGAGGCGTGCTGCTGGTTTCCAAAGAAGGAAAGATCATCTTCTTTGAAGCTTACGGATATGCGAATCTGTTTTCCAAAGCAAAAATGACGGGAGATACGATTTTTGATCTGGCATCGCTCACCAAGCCTTTAGCGACAACGCCGGCTGTCATGAAGCTTGTCGAATACGGAAAATTGGACATTGAACAGACGCTCGGAGCTGTCCTGCCGGTGTTCCGAAACACAGAAAAAGAACAGATAAGCATAAGACAACTGCTGGCGCACAATTCGGGGCTTCCCGATTACCGTCCTTATTACAAAGAACTGTGTCTGTCCGATGCGGCTGTGCGTGAAACTGCGCTGCGAAATATGCTGGTAAAAGAACCCCTTGCATATCCAGCAGGGGAAAAAGTTTTATACAGCGATCTCGGATTTATGATTCTGAGATGGATCATCGAGACCCTGAGCGGAAAAAGCCTTGACGCTTTTACCGAAAAGGATATATACGAACCGCTCGGTCTTAAAAATCTTTTTTTCCGCAAAATACCGCCAGCGCCCCGCGCCGGAAAGTTTGCCGCAACCGAAATCTGTCCCTGGCGCAACATGCTTCTGGAGGGAACTGTGCATGATGAAAATGCTTATGCCGCCGGCGGCATTGAAGGACATGCCGGACTTTTCGGAACTGCGGAAGATATTTGCAGGCTTGTTTCAGAATGGCTGGCAATATTTCACGGGCATTTTTCATCTTGCATAGTTCAAAGAAATATTCTAAAAGTGTTCTGGGAACGGCAAAAGGGAACTGACAGAGCCTTGGGTTTTGACATGCCTTCTTTAAAAAAATCCGCCGCGGGGCATTATTTTTCAGAAAACAGCATAGGACATCTGGGCTTTACCGGCACCTCTTTCTGGGCAGATACGGAGCGTCTGCTCATTGTGATTCTCTTAACCAATCGGGTGCATCCGTCCCGTGAGAATGTCAGCATCAGAATCTTCAGACCGAAAATACATGACGCGGTGATGAAAAAGATTGCAGTCAATGCCCTTTAAGCTGTATAATAATTAATTTTGCAACTTTGAAATGAAATAATATTTTCCGGGAAGTGATTCGTGTCCGGGAATTGCTGTTCGGGCGGACCCCCGGCAGCGTGCCGGTCATGAAAATGAGGGCTTATGAATCTTTTTTTGGACGCAATTTTGGGTGTGTTTTCAAATGATCTGGCAATTGATCTGGGAACTGCAAATACGCTGGTCTATGTGAAAGGCAAGGGGATTGTGTTATGCGAACCCTCGGTGGTTGCGGTGCGTACAGACAACAAATTGAAAAACCGTATTCTGGCCGTGGGCATCGAAGCCCACAATATGCTGGGAAAGACGCCCGGCAACATCGTTGCCATCCGTCCCATGCGCGACGGCGTGATTGCGGATTTTGAAGTGACCGAGGCCATGATCCGGCATTTTATCCACAAAGTCCATAACCGGCGCACATTTGTCAGACCGAGAATCATTATCGCGGTGCCGTCGGGCATTACACAGGTGGAAAAACGGGCAGTAAAAGAATCCGCGGAATCCGCAGGCGCAAGAGAAGTCTTTCTGATTGAAGAACCCATGGCAGCCGCCATCGGCGCAGGGCTTCCCATTACCGAGCCGACCTGCAACATGATCATTGACATCGGCGGCGGCACCACCGAAGTGGCGGTGATTTCTTTAGCAGGCATTGTTTACAGCCGCTCCATCCGGGTGGCAGGCGATAAAATGGACGCTTCGATCATGCAGTATATCAAGCGCAAATACAATCTGCTGATCGGAGAGCGCACAGCAGAACTGATTAAAATCAATATCGGAAACGCCTATCCCGATCCCCAGAAATTGGAAACTGTTGACGTGAAAGGCAGGGACCTGGTATCGGGCATTCCCAAAATTCTGTCCATCGGCACCGAAGAAATTCGGATTGCCATTTCCGAGCAGATAGACGCCATTGTCGAGACCGTAAAAATCGCTCTTGAACAGACACCTCCGGAACTCTCCGCAGACATCGTTGACAAAGGGATCGTGCTGACCGGCGGGGGCGGACAGTTGAAAAATTTGGACAGACTTCTCAGCGAGGAAACCGGACTTCCCATCAGAGTGACGGAAGACCCGCTGTCCACTGTGGCACTGGGCTCCGGAAAGGCGCTGGACAGCATTGAAATTCTCAGACAGGTTGTCATTACATAGATGGGGTTCGGGGTGAGCGGTCAGAGGTCAGAGGCGGGGCTTGTTCCCCTGACCCCGAACCTCGTACCCCGAACCCTGATTTTTCATATATGTTCTCAAAAAGAACGCTGGCGGTTGCAGGGATTATTGTGATGGTTGCCGTAACTGTTACCGGGCTTTCCGTATCCGGCAGACGGGGATATGCTTCCTACGGAACAGGCGCTGCAATGCTTTTTGCAGCACCTTTTCAGGAAATGACAAGCCGGGGGCTTTGCTTTGCAAAAGACTTATGGAATCATTATTTTTATCTTGTTTCCGTGTCAAAAACAAATGATGAACTCAGAAAATCGCTGATTGACGCGCTTGGAAAAAATAATCACTGCAAGGAAATCGAACTTTCCAATTCCCGGCTCAGAAGCCTTCTGAGTTTTCAGAGGACCGCGGGACTCGGCGTGGTTGCCGCCGAAGTGATCAGCAAAGACCCTTCGCCCTGGTTCAAAAGCATTGTCATAGACAAAGGCAAAGCCGACGGGCTGGCAAAAGGGATGCCGGTTGTGGCGTCTCAGGGGATTGTCGGTCTGATTACAAATGTTTCCTCCCGATATGCCAATGTGCTGCTGATCATTGACCAGAACAGCGCGGTGGATTCTCTGATACAGAGAACCAGAGCCAGAGGCATTCTGAAAGGAAACTCTGACCGATGTCTTTTTAAGTATGTTCTGCGAAAGCACGATATTGCAGAAGGCGATACGGTGATTTCCTCGGGATTGGACGGCGTTTTTCCCAAAGGACTGCTGCTGGGAAGGGTTTTGGAAATTATCCGAAGCAATTCAGGTATTTTTCAGGAAGTTTCTGTCATTCCGCTGGTGGATTTTGAAAAGCTAGAGGAAGTGCTGGTGGTGGTGAATATTTCGAGATATACTGAAAACCTGAGCGACCAGACGGCGGGTGAATAGTGATATACTGTTTTTATGTCTGTATCTCTATGATACTGATGCTTTTTCAGACAACAATCATGCCGTGCTTTCTGTCTGTCACCCGATTTTACGATCTGCTGATTCCTTTTGTGCTGTATCTCGGTATTTTCCGTCCCGCAGGGGAAAGCCTCGCGGTCATATTTTTTCTCGGTTTTATCATGGACAATCTTTCGGCAGGTCCTTTCGGCCTGTTTACGACGATTTATTTCTGGCTGTTTGCAGGCGTGAAGTGGATGATGAAATTTCTCCACGCGGGCAATTATATTCTGCTGCCGTTTATCGCCGCGCTGGGGGTGCTGGAAGGAAATCTCATAGTGTTCGGCGTCCTTATGCTGCTGACAGATTTCCGTTTTCCTGCGGATACAGGGAAAATCATTGCAGAACAGGTGTTATGGGCGCTGTGTTCGGGCGGCTTCTTTCTGATGTTCCTCAATTATCTCCATAAAAAATGGGAGAAGTGGCTGAATGAATATTTTGAAAAAGAAAATAAGGAATAAGTTGAGCCTGAAAAAGAGATGTCTCGTTCCCACGCAGAGCGTGGAAACGAGGTCAGTCTGTGTGCGGTCTCACAAATGTAACCTGTAACCTGTAACCTGTAACCTGCCGGAATGCAGCGCCTGCGGAGAGGGTGCAAGACCTGAGCATTCAGCGGGGGCGGCCTCGGTGAAACAGGAATTGAAATCTGATCGGATCTGATCGGATTTCAAGGAGCGGATATAATGATTACAATACCGCCGACAGTCCGGCGACAAAGCAGGGGGCAGGAATTCGGCTCTGTTTTTACCGCTTATTCGGCTGTTTCCGGTAAATATCTCAAAAATGCCGACAAAGAATGGTACAGACAGCGCCTGACCCGAAGCATGTTCTGCATCATGGCTGCATTTACGCTGCTGATTGCACGTCTGTTTTATCTTCAGATCGTTGAAGGAGAGGAATACAGGCGGCTTTCAGAGAGCAACTGCATCCGTCTGAGAAGTATTGACGCACCGAGAGGGCTGATTTTCGACTGCAACGGGAACCTGCTGGCGGACAACCGCCCCTCTTTTGATCTGAGCATTATTGTAAAAGATGCTGAAAATCTTGAAGACACGCTTGAAAAGCTGTCGCAGTACACAGGCATTTCTTCGGAACTTTTTAAAGCAAGAATTAAAGCAGGCAAAGGACTTCCTTCCTACAAACCGATTATTCTGGAGGAAGACATCGGCAGGGAAATGCTTGCGGTGATCGAGGTGCATAAATTCGATCTGCCGGGCGTGTCCGTGGATGTAAGACTGAGAAGACAGTATATCCACAGGGAAAGTGCGGCGCATATTACGGGATATTTGGGAGAAGTGAGTCCTGAAGAACTGAAAAGCGGAAAATACGAGGGATGCCGGGTGGGAGATTTTATCGGAAAATTCGGGATTGAGAAATCCGCGGAATTTTTTTTGAGAGGCACACGCGGGGGGCAGCAGGTGGAGGTGAATGCCAGAGGGCAGGTGGTCAGAGTTCTGAAAACAGTGGATGCGTTCTCGGGCCATAATATTTATCTGACCATTGATCAGGCTTTGCAGAGAAAAGCCGAATCGCTTATCGAAGGCATCGCCGCGGCTGTCGTGGCAATGAATCCGGATACAGGCGATATTCTTGCGATGGCAAGCAGTCCCTCTTTTGATCCGAATTCCTTTGTGAACGGACTGTCCGGGAAAGAGTGGAGATCGCTGATAAACAATCCCCTCCGTCCTATGGAAAACAAAGCCATTCAGGGAGAATATCCGCCCGCGTCCACCTATAAAATCGTAACGGCGATTGCCGGACTGGAAGAAGGCGTCATTGATGAAAACACAAGCGTTTTCTGCCCCGGACATTATGAATACGGGGACCGTACTTTCCGATGCTGGAAAAAGACCGGACACGGTTCGGTCAATGTGGTAAAAGCGCTGGCAGAATCCTGTGATGTTTTTTTCTATCAGGTGGGACAGAAATTAGGCGTGGACCGGCTTGCCCGATATGCCAAAGCCTGCGGCCTCGGTACGCCGACCGGAGTGATGCTGGATCATGAAGGCGGCGGTCTGATTCCCACATCGGCTTGGAAAAAACATGCTCTCGGCGTGCCCTGGCAGGGAGGAGAAACCCTTTCGGTGGCTATCGGACAGGGATACAATCTTGCCACGCCCCTGCAAATGGCGATGCTGACCGCGGCTGTCGCCAACGGCGGAACCCTGTACCGTCCCCGTATTCTGAAAGCTGTCGAAACTGCGGAAGGCAGTACGGCATATCAGGATGATCCGGCGCTCAAACCTCAGGCTGTCGGCAAGCTGCCTTGCAGTAAAAAGACTTTGGAACTTATCAGAAAAGGATTGTGGGAAGTTGTGAACGGGCAGAGGGGAACAGCCCGGATTGCCCGTGCGGACGGCGTGAAAATCAGCGGAAAAACCGGAACTGCCCAGGTGATCAGCCGGAAAGGAAATGACAGCCGCCGAAAAAAAGAAGACATCCATCATCACAAACCCCACGCATGGTTTGTCGCTTATGCGGAATCAAAAAAAGGTTCAAAAAATTCACGGATTGCTGTTTCAGTCATTGTGGAACACGGGGAACACGGATCGGGAACCGCCGCGCCCATTGCCAGAGACCTTATCAAATATTTTATGGGCATTGAAGACCCCGAACTTCAGCCTGAAAGAGTCGCCGGAAATCTTCAGACTGTTTATCAGGAAAATGCGCATGGAGAATAAATAAATAATAAATGTCTGAACGGAATTTTGTACAGAATTTTGACTGGGGACTGATAGGGCTGACCTTCACACTCGCAGCGATGGGAATGGTCACGCTGTACAGCGCTGTAAATGCCGAAGGCGAAAGCTTTCAGAAAATTCTGGTGGTCAAGCAGCTCGTCTGGTACTGCGTCGGCACGGCGATTATGACGGTTTCGCTGCTGTTCAATTACAAAAGTTTTGACCGATGGGCTTCCGCAATTTACTGGATATGTATGATCCAACTGACAGCCGTGCTGTTTGTCGGGAAATATGTCGCAGGTTCAAGGCGCTGGCTGGCGCTGGGTCCGATTTCGGTTCAGCCTTCGGAACTGGCAAAAATCGCAGTGATTGTCATGCTGGCAAGATATTATGCAAAAATGGTGAATCCCAAAGGACTCGGGTGGCGTGATCTTTTTTATCCTTTTATGATTACCGGAATTCCTTTTGCGCTGATTGTCAGGCAGCCGGATCTGGGGACCGCCATGCTGATATTGCTGATCGCCGCTTCTGTCACGCTTTTCGTCAAAATCGAAATCCGTTCCCTGACATATCTGACGCTGGCAGGACTGATGTCGGCGCCCCTGCTGTGGTTCTGTCTGAAAGGCTATCAGAAACAGCGGATACTGACTTTTTTGGACCCGGATCGGGATCCGCTGGGGGCAGGGTACCATATTATCCAGTCCAAAATTGCCATCGGCTCCGGAATGCTTTCGGGCAAAGGGCTGCTGAAAGGCACTCAGAACGCGCTTTCTTTTCTGCCCGAACAGCATACGGATTTTATTTTTTCCGTGATGTCGGAAGAGATGGGGTTTGTCGGTTCTTTATCTGTGATTCTGGTTTTTCTGATGCTGATTGTCTGGGGACTGAACATTGCTTACGGATGCAGGGACCCCTTCGGTACGATTCTCTCGGTCGGTGTGACGGCAATGATATTCTGGCAGGCATTCATCAACATCGGTATGGTGATGGGACTGATGCCGGTGGTGGGCGTTCCTCTGCCTTTTATCAGCTACGGCGGTTCATCGGTGATGACCATGATGACCTGTATCGCCATCTTGATGAATGTGAGCATGAGGCGTTTTACAATTGAATGACTGTGCTATGGCAGGGCGGGGTTACGCCCCCGTCGTCAGGGAAACACATTTTGGTTTTTTACGGCACACTTTTTGCATGTATGCATATTCCGTTTTCGGATATCTGTCTGTGTCCGTCTGTGTGCGTCTGCGGCAAAAAACCAAATCGGATCAGTATAGATGTGACAAGCGGGGAGGAAGTATGATAGGAAGAAAACCGAAAATGGGTCCGATCTCCACTTTTCTGGGATACGGCTCCACAATAGAGGGAACAATCGAGTTTCAGGGCACCATCAGATTGGACGGAAACGTCAGGGGCAAAATCACCAGTAACGGCGGCACAGTCATCATCGGGGAAAAAGCGGTTATCAACGCGGATATTGTTGTGGACGGCGCTGTTATCATGGGAGAGGTCAACGGCACCATAGATGCGAAAGAAAAAATCGAAGTGTATCCGCCTGCCCGTGTGATCGGCGATATTCAGGCGCCGATCATTTCCATTGACACAGGCGCTGTATTCAACGGAAGCTGCGGCATGAAATCTCAGGTGCTTTCTCCCAAAAAAGCGACGGATTCATCTAAAAAGCTGTCTGTTATTGATGAGGCGAAAAGAAAATAATATTTTTTAAAAAACCTTTGACAAAATGTTCCTTACGATGTTACAAACCCCGAAATATCGGATGAAGTATATTCTGCCTTATCAGAAGGCAGGCGGGATCAGTTATTTGAATTTATAATTTTTTTAAAAACGGAGGACGTTTTATGGTAAATGTTGACGGGTCTATTTTTGTGCAGATTGTCAATTTTCTTTTCCTGATATGGGTACTGAATGTAATTCTGTACAAACCTATCCGAAATGTCCTGCTTCAGAGAAAAGGGAAGATCACGGGGCTTGAAAGCGATATCCAAACCTGTTCGCAGGAATCAAGAAAGAAAAAAGAAGCCTTTTCTTCCAGAATCAAAGAAGCCAGAAACAGGGGACTGAAAGAAAAAGATGCACTGTTGGAGGCCGCTGCAAACGAAGAAAAAGAAATGATTCGCAAAATCAATGAAAAAGCCGCGGCTGAAATGTCACAGTTACATGAAAAAATTGCAAAAGATGCAGGCGAAGTTCAGGCTTCACTGCTCAAAGATGTTGATATTTTTGCAAAAGATATCGGTTTGAAAATCTTGGGGAGGGTTGTGTAAATGAAATTTTCTTTTTTTGAAAGGGAGGAAGCAGCTTTTTTCCGCAGAGTCCGGAGACTTGTTTTTGCATCGGCGCTGCTGCTGTCTCTTTTTGCCGCGGGGACGGCGCTGGGTTCCGGCGGCGGCGAACATGAAGCTGCACCTAAGGGATGGGTTGCCACCGACACCTATCGGGTCATGAACTTTGCCGTTCTGGCGGCAGCGCTTTTCTTTCTTCTGAGAAAGCCCGCAGCAGCTGCCTTGGACGGTCGCATCAAAGGCATAAAAGAACAGTTGAGCGAACTGGAGGCAAAGAAAAAAGAAGCGGAAACAGCGTTGTCCGAATATAACAGAAAGCTGGCGACGATGGAAGCGGAAGCCGAAAAAATCGTTGCCGAATATATCAGACAGGGCAATGAGGCAAAGGCTCGCATACTGGAAGAAGCCGCGTCCGCTGCCGACAAACTGGAAGAACAGGCAAAGCGGAATATTGAGCATGAGTTCAGCCGCGCCAAAGTTCAGCTGCAGGCATATATTCTTGAAAAAGCCTTTGTAAAAGCTGAAGAACTGATAAAAAGCAACATCACGTCCGATGATCAGGACAGGTTGGTGGATGAATATCTGAAGAAGGTGGCAGCGTAGAAAAAAAACCTCCGTTCCTGTTTTCCGATGCAGACAGATCGGATGCGGAAAAGGAGGTTTTTTAACAGAAAGGCGGTGACAGAGTGAAAAATTTAGCTGTGGCACGGCGTTATGCCAGGGCGCTTCTGCTGATCGGGAAGGAAGACGGCCGGGCTGAAACGTACAGAGAAGAACTTGAGGGATTTTCAAGTCTGATGACAAAAGAGAAATCGCTTGAGCAGGCAATTTGCAACCCCCTTTATGATGCTGCCTGCCGGAAAAAGGTTTTGCAGGCAATAGCGGAAAATCTTGAAGTGTCAAATATGATGAGAACTTTTCTGCTGTTGCTCTTTGATAAGGGGCGGATCGGTTTTATAAACGATATAAACAGGTTTTATCAGAAGCTGGCGGATGACCTTAAAGGCATTGCACGCGCCAGTCTGGTTTCGGCTGCTGAACTTTCAGAGGAAACTGTTGAAAAAATTCGTATGTCCCTTTCAAAAATGACCGGCAGGGATGTCTGTCTTGAAGTGGAACAGAATCCCGGGCTGATAGGGGGGATCGTCACCCGCATAGGGGACCTTGTTTTGGATGGGAGTATCAGAACTCAATTGCTCAACATGAGAGAATCGTTAAAAAAGGGTGAGGGGATCTAATGGAATTAAGAGCTGAAGAAATCAGTCAGATTATCAAGGAACAGATCAGAGATTACGACAAGAAAGTCGAACTCAGCGAGACCGGCGTGGTCCTGTCGGTGGGTGACGGTATTGCCCGTGTTTACGGTCTGGAAAAAGTCATGGCGCTGGAATTGGTTGAATTTCCGGGCGGGATTCTGGGGCTGGTTCTCAATCTGGAAGAAGACAACGTGGGTATCGCGGTCATGGGCGAAGATATCCATATCAAAGAAGGCGATATTGTCAAACGCACGGGACGCATCGCGCAGGTGCCGGTGGGCGAAGCGGTTCTCGGACGCGTGGTCACGGCAATGGGCGAGCCGATTGACGGAAAGGGTCCCATTGACGCCAAAGAATTTTCCCGCGTGGAAATGGTCGCGCCCGGCGTTATTGCCAGAAAAAGCGTGCACGAACCCTGTTACACGGGTCTGAAAGCGATTGACGCCATGACGCCGGTGGGCAAAGGACAGCGCGAACTGATTATCGGGGACCGCCAGATCGGAAAAACGGCTGTTGCCATTGATGCGATTCTTGCCCAGAAGAACACAGAGGTTTACTGCATTTACGTTGCCTGCGGTCAGAAAAAATCAACGGTTGCCCAGGTGGTAGCGGTGCTTGAAAAACACGGCGCCATGGAATACACCACCGTTGTTGCGGCATGTGCCAGCGATCCTGCCACATTGCAGTTTATCGCGCCTTACGCGGGATGCGCCATGGGCGAATATTTCCGGGATAAAGGTCAGCATGCCCTGATTATATATGACGACCTTTCCAAGCAGGCGGTGGCATACCGTCAGGTATCCCTGCTGCTGAGACGTCCCCCGGGCCGTGAGGCATTTCCGGGCGATATTTTCTACAATCACTCCCGACTGCTGGAAAGAGCCTCAAAACTGTCGGATGACGCTCCGAGCCTGAATCCCCAGTTCAAAGCCGGCGCGGGTTCTCTGACCGCACTTCCCATTATCGAAACGCAGGCAGGCGACGTGTCCGCCTATATTCCCACCAATGTTATCTCCATTACCGACGGTCAGATCTATCTTGAGCCGAGCCTTTTCTTTGCCGGCGTGAGACCCGCAATCAACGTGGGTCTGTCGGTTTCCCGCGTCGGGGGCGCGGCGCAGGTCAAAGCCATGAAACAGGTGGCAGGCACCCTCCGCCTTGATCTTGCCCAGTACCGGGAACTGGAAGCTTTTGCCGCTTTCGGAAGCGATCTGGACAAATCCACCCAGCGCCAGCTCACCAGAGGCGCCCGACTGGTGGAAATCCTGAAACAGCCTCAGTATCAGCCCCTGTCCATGGAAAAACAGGTGACAATTCTCTATGCCGGCACCCGGGGCTTTCTGGACAAATATCCTGTTGATGTTCTGGCAAAATATGAGGCGGGTCTCTACGGTTTTATTGAAAGCAGATATCCGCAGCTTTTCAAAGACCTTGCCGATAAAAAACAGATCACCGAGGATTTGGACAAACTGATGACAAAAGCCTTGAACGATTACGATCAGGAATTCAAGGATACGATAAAGTAAAAAGGACTGACTCGTATGGCGACGTTAAAGGATGTCAAAACAAAGATAGGTGCTGTAAAAAAGACCAAGCAGATTACGAAAGCCATGAACATGGTGGCGGCTTCGAGACTCCGCGGCGCTCAGTCCAAAATGGAGGCTTTTCGCCCTTATGCCGGAAAATTTGCCGAAGTTCTGGGAAGTCTGGCGGAGAAATGTGGAGAAGAAGCAAGCCCCCTGCTGGTTCCCCGTGAGGAAGTGAAAAAAATAAATGTGGTTCTGTGTACTTCAGACAGAGGCCTGTGCGGCGGTTTCAACACGAACCTGATCACAAGAGCCAAAAAATTTCTGAAGGAAAAACAGAACGTCGAGGTCTCATTTACCAATTTCGGAAAAAAAGGGCGCGCGTGGTCCCGCAAGAAAAATGTTCAGATTGCAGATGAATATATCGGTATTGTCGGGGGCAGTTTCGGATTTTCTGTCGCATCGTCTGCTGGCAGAAAGCTCATTGACGGATTTCTCGAAGGACAGTATGACGAGGTCTGGGTTCTTTATTCGGAATTTGTGAGCATGGCAAGGCAGACCCCGGTGCTGAAAAAGATTCTTCCGGTGCCGCCCATCGTATCCGCAGAGGAAACAGAATCGGAAAACAAGCCTTTTCTGGCAGAGCATATCTGCGAACCTTCGGCTGACGAACTTCTGGGAGAAATGCTTCCGAAAAATGTCTATGTCCAGATTTACAGCGCGCTTTTGGAAACGTCCACCAGTGAACATGCCGCACGTATGGCTGCTATGGACAATGCGACCAAAGCGTGCAACGATATGATCGAAAATCTTACATTGGTTTACAATAAGGCTCGGCAGGCAGCTATTACCGCAGAACTGATGGATATCGTCGGAGGCGCCGAAGCACTCAAAGGCTAAAATAATTGAGAATTGAGAAGTGAGAAACAGAAGTGCTGAGTGCTGAGTCCTCAGTCCTTTATTTCTCACTTCTCACTTCTCACTTTTTCATTTCCGAACGGAGGTTTAAGTTACAGAATGGAAAATATAGGTAAGATTACACAGGTGATTGGACCTGTTGTTGACGTGGAATTTGAGCAGGGCAAGCTGCCTACAATCCTTACGGCGCTTCTGATCAGCAACCCTGCAATCAGTAATGAGTCGGATAACCTTGTCGTTGAGGTGGCGCAGCATCTGGGTGATAATGTGGTGCGTACCATCGCAATGGATGTTACAGACGGTCTGACCCGCGGGCAGGCAGTGAAAGATACCGGCAGTCCTATCATGGTGCCGGTGGGCGCCGCCGGACTCGGACGCGTTCTCAACGTGGTCGGACGCCCGGTGGACGGTCTGGGACCCATCAGTCAGGAAAAGATGATGCCGATCCATCGTTCGGCGCCGAAATTCACCGAACAGGATACCAGCGTGCGGGTGCTGGAAACCGGCGTAAAGGTGATTGACCTGCTGGTTCCCTTTCCCCGAGGCGGCAAGATGGGAATGTTCGGAGGCGCGGGCGTGGGCAAAACCGTTATCATGATGGAAATGGTTCACAACATCGCCATGCAGCACGGCGGTATTTCCGTTTTTGCCGGCGTGGGCGAGCGGACCCGTGAAGGAAACGACCTTTACCGTGAAATGAAAGAATCGGGCGTTCTTCCCAAAGCCGCGCTGATTTACGGGCAGATGACCGAACCCCCCGGCGCGAGAGCCAGAGTCGCGCTTTCCGCACTCACGGCTGCCGAATATTTCCGTGATGAGGAAGGACAGGACGTTCTCATCTTCATTGACAACATTTTCCGTTTCACGCAGGCAGGTTCCGAGGTCTCAGCCCTTCTCGGACGGATGCCTTCGGCGGTGGGTTATCAGCCCACCCTCGCGGTTGACCTGGGCGAACTTCAGGAACGCATCACCTCCACGACCAAAGGTTCTATTACGGCTGTGCAGTGTGTTTACGTGCCTGCCGACGACCTGACCGACCCCGCGCCCGCGACCACATTCGCCCATCTGGACGGCACGGTGGTTTTGTCCCGTCAGATTGCAGAGCTGGGCATTTATCCTGCGGTTGACCCGCTGGATTCGACTTCCAGAATTCTGGATGCTTCTTTTATCGGCGAAGAACATTACCGGGTTGCCCGTCAGGTGCAGCGGATTCTTCAGAAGTATAAAGAACTTCAGGATATTATCGCCATTCTGGGCATGGAAGAACTGTCCGATGAAGACAAAGTCACGGTTGCCCGTGCAAGACGCATCCAGAGATTTCTGTCTCAGCCTTTCCATGTTGCCGAAACTTTTACCGGCATGAACGGAAAGTATGTCAAAATAGAAGATACCATCAGAGGGTTCAAGGAAATCTGCGAAGGCAAGCATGATGATCTTCCCGAACAGGCTTTCTACATGGTGGGAAGCATCGAAGAGGCAGTTGAAAAGTCCCGGAAGATGGCAGAAACAAAATAAGGGGGGATTATGGCCGGAACCATTCGATTGGAAGTTGTTACCCCTGAAAAGTCTGTTGTCAGCGAAGATGTTCAGATTGTCATGGCGCCGGGAGAAATGGGCGAGTTCGGCGTACTGATCGGTCATACGCCTTTTCTGACAACCCTTAAAATCGGGACGGTCCGCTATACTGACGCAAACGGCAAAGACCGCTTTGTTTTTATCAACGGCGGATTTGCAGAAGCGCTTCCTGACAAAGTGACCGTTCTGGCAGAATCGGCGGAACGCAGACGGGATATAGACCTGGAACGGGCAAAAGCTGCTTTGGAACGCGCACAGAAGCGTCTGGCTGCGGAACAGAAAAAAGAAGAGATGGATTATATAAGAGCCAGAGCCGCGCTGGAAAGGGCCATGCACAGACTGAAGCTGGCTTCGACCAGACAGTAGTAAAGCGAAACTGAGTTTTTTAAAAAAACTCAGTTTCTTCAGCGGAAGCAAAAAGGGCAGGCCCAGACACGGTTTGCCCTTTTTTGTTAAAGCGGTGGGGCGGGGTTAGGCCCAATGCCATTAAGTTAAGAGAAAAATACGGCGGAAATGTAGGTCGGGGTGAGCCTGCGAAC